>JBGTLS010000523.1:0-30669 GCA_041744015.1 Cryomorpha sp.
TGATAGTCTCTAATCGGTGATGGCCACTTCGTTGGTGGTGGCGATGGGACTGATGTTGACCAGGTGGTTCCTAAACAAAACAAGCTCTACCGATTTATGGTAGAGCAGGTTTCCAACGGCCGCTACGAGTTTTACGGCAGCCTTTTCTTTTCCAATCCAGATTTCAAGCTCCTTATTATAGGTAGCTCTTCCTGAACTCAATAAGTCAGTTGACATGGGCGTTTATGGTTATGTTGATGGTTTAAAGTAAATTCTGTCAATATAGTCAAGGGGCTGAGCCAGAAAGTTCAATAGCAAGGCGCACGCCCTTTTGGAAACCAAGGAGTTGACTATTGTCAATGACTGTTTACAAAAGAAGTGCAACGCAGAGATTGGACTTTATGGACAGACACTAAAGTAAGCTTTGCAAAAAAGAATACCTTACCCGAGGTATGCTTTCAGATGTTTGCTGCGCGATGAATGGCGCAAACGGCGTATGGCTTTTTCTTTGATCTGACGAACACGCTCACGTGTTAAACCAAATCTGTCTCCAATCTCTTCCAAAGTCAAACCATGTTTCATGCCAATGCCGTAAAACAGGCGAATCACTTCACGCTCTTTTTCCGTAAGGGTGGAAAGCGAACGCTCAATTTCCTGTACGAGCGATTCATTCATCAGCAGAGTATCTGCATTTGGTGAATCGTCATTGACCATGACGTCAAGCAGCGATGAGCTGTCATCTTCAGTAAATGGTGCATCCACTGACACGTGACGTCCCGATACCTTCAGTGAATCAGCAACTTTTTCGGCTGGTATATCGAGAGCATTTGCAATTTCTTCCACGGTAGGAGGGCGGTCGTATTCCTGCTCCAACTTGGCAAACATTTTATTGATTTTGTTCAGCGATCCAACCTGATTTAGCGGAAGCCTTACGATACGTGATTGTTCGGCGAGTGCCTGCAAAATAGATTGACGAATCCACCAAACGGCGTATGAGATGAATTTAAATCCGCGTGTTTCATCAAATCGTTGAGCAGCTTTGATGAGACCAAGATTTCCTTCATTTATAAGGTCAGGCAGTGAAAGCCCTTGATTTTGATATTGTTTCGAAACTGAAACCACGAAGCGCAAATTGGCTCTGGTCAGTTTCTCCAAAGCAGCCTGATCGCCTTTTTTGATCCGTTGTGCCAATTCAACTTCTTCCTCGGCAGTGATCAAATCTTCCCGTCCTATTTCCTGAAGGTACTTATCGAGAGATTGGCTTTCACGGTTGGTTATGCTTTTGGTGATTTTGAGTTGTCTCATAAAATAATTCCTAAATTAATTAATACCCTTCGCGGAAAATGGTCCGCAAAGGTAATCCAATGTGCACGATTTGCCAAACTCTATTTTCACACATATGTTGATAAATAGGGAAAGCGGTTGGGCTCGTTTGCCTTTACCGCTTTCCTGTTCGTTCAAAATATCGAGATATCCTGTGGATTTGATGAATCGATGTTTACGGTTTCTGATGAGTATCTCGCAGGTTTTATTTTGAACTAAAGTTTTATAATCCGAATCCATAGTAGTCTGAAGTGCCATTCTGATGAACGCCTTCTAAAAGGATGCCTCCACTTTTGGAGCGCAGAATCTGATAAACTTCCTCAGGCGATTTTACTGGTGCTTTATCCACGTGGGTAATGATGAACCCTTTTTTTAAACCAGCCTGCATGAGCTTACCGTGGTCAATTTCCGTTATTTTAACGCCATTTGCAATATTCAAACGCGATTTTTCTTCAGAAGAAATGGTACCGAGGCTTGCCCCAAAAATCGTATTGATCTCTGCGCTATTACGTCGCTCTATAGAATTGTTGCCAAACCGGTCCCGCAAAATAACTTCAAATTCTTTGTTTGCATCTTTTCTCAATACCTCTACCGTGATTTTGTCACCAGGGCGAAATTTTCCAATTTGTTCCTGTAGTTCCGTAACGTTGCGCACTTTTCGGCCTTCCACGGTCAGAATCACGTCTCCTTCTTTCAAGCCTGCTTCAGAAGCTGCTCCTCCATCCACCAATCCCCTGACAAATGCACCTTCAGAGATGTTCAATTTATTTTCCAACGCCACTGTTGGATCGATATTGGAAATATTTACCCCGATATAAGCGCGTTGAACTTTTCCAAATTCAAGGAGATCAGCGGTTACTTTTTTGACAATGCTCACTGGTATGGCAAAACTGTATCCACTGTAAGAGCCCGTTCTGGAAGCAATAGCGGTGTTGATTCCTACCAACTCACCCATACTGTTTACCAGTGCACCTCCGCTGTTTCCAGGATTTACGGCCGCATCTGTTTGAATAAATGATTCGAGCGGAAAAACTTCTTTAGCAGGGTCATAACCGAGGATGTTTATATTTCGCGCTTTGGCACTTACAATACCTGCGGTGACTGTACTCGTGAGATTAAAAGGATTACCCACTGCCAGAACCCATTCTCCAACATTTAAAAAATCGCTGTCGCCTAATACAATGGCGGGCAAATCGCTTTGATCAATCTTTAATATTGCCAGATCCGTCGCCGGATCCGCTCCGATAAGTCGGGCGCTGAATGTTCTGTTGTCATTTGTTACCACCTCTATGTTCGCAGCGTTGGCAATCACGTGATTGTTCGTCACGATGTATCCGTCTCCACTAATGATAACACCTGAACCGGCAGCTTTTTGTTCCTGTGAATAATACCGCTCTCCACCAAAAAACTGACTCCAGGGATTGTAATATTGTTTCGGTTCAAAAGTTGTTTTCACGTGAACCACGGCGTCCACCGACATCTTTGCAGCGTTGACAAAATCCACATTACTTGCCGCGGCATATGATGCCGGTGTGTAATTGGCCATTTGAAATGTGGGAGTGGCTTCATAAGCCGATTTTGATTCTGGCTGATTTTCAATTAATTGATAAAGTCCAAGGGTGACAACTCCACCCAAAAGTGCAATCAGAAAAGTTCTCACAAATTGTTTCATTTTCTTTTTTTCTAAGGATGTTAATTTAAACAGCGTATCGCTGCAAATTCTTATTTTTGTGCTGTTAATTAGTGTTAAGCTAAATGAATGGCAGACGTCTACACTACCAGCAACATACGTACCAATATCAGTGCCTCTATATTAATGAGAAATTTTGTCATATCAGTACTTATTCTGACAACATTTCTTGTCACGTCCTGTGGTACTACCCATACGGATGTAGATCAGGAGAAAGCGAAGTCCAATGAGGTTTACAAGTCTATGGAAAATGCGCCGAAAGCAGATCCAAATCCCAAGGGGAATTTTTCCATTGAACCGGATACTCTAAATCCGGATTCCTTTGAAGCCATAGAATCCACCCCAGATGAATTCGGAGAGAGTGGATGGGATGATGAATATGATGACACAGATATACCGGTTGAATATGGTGACGATATAGAGTGGACCGAGGAAATGGATGATGAAGGGGGTGAGGAATCTATGCTGATAGATTCTTACCTGGACGACGACGTGATCATTAGCAAGGAAAAGATGATTTTCTCAGGAGTGATCCGGGTTATCAGACCTGATTTCAGAGATGATCGGGATTCTGTTTTGGCTGAAATTGAAAAAAAGCTGGTGATAAGCCCCGAACGTGTCCCGCGCACCATCATTGTCGAAAAATGGATTTCCCCGGTCAATTACCGCGGGTATAAATTTAACCGGAAAAAATTAATGATCTACGGAGTGGAAAAAGACCGACAAGTGACAGTGTTTTATTACCTCGAAACTTTCTATGTGGCCATGGATACACGCGTTTATGAATTGATCGAAACTGCAGCTCATGCGCCATTCGAGCAGGTTTCTGACGCCGACCTCGTGCGTCACCTCCTCGCCCATGAAAGTAGCCTTTGAAAAATACCAGGGCTCCGGAAATGATTTTATTCTGATTGACGATCGGCAAAGAATTTTTCCGGAAGCTGACATTGAAAAAATTTCTTTTCTCTGCCACCGGCATTTTGGTGTCGGTTCAGATGGACTGATGCTCATCCGCGACCATCAGGATGTCGATTTTGAAATGGTCTTTTTCAATCCGGACGGCTCCCGAAGTCTTTGCGGAAATGGAAGCCGTTGTGCTGCCCATTTCGCGAAAGCGCTCGGAATAGCCCACGAAGAAGGCGAATTTGAGACTACTGATGGAATCCACCAATACCGGTTTGAAAAAGCAGGTGAAGTAGCCATCCAGATGCATGACATTTCAAAAAACGAACACTTTTTGGACCACCGGTTTATAAATACTGGTTCGCCGCATCTGATTGTCAAAACTGATGATGTAGATTACGTGGATGTTGTGGCAGAAGGTCGTGCGCTGCGAAATAATCCGATTTTTGCAGACATGAAGGGCAGCAATATTAATTTTGTATCACCAATAGATAGCAATTCATTTGGCGTGCGCACCTATGAACGCGGAGTCGAAGATGAAACCCTCTCATGCGGCACAGGAGTAACGGCGGTGGCCCTCGCCATGGCGCTGGATGGTTTGATTGAGAACGAAGCGGAAATTCACACCCACGGCGGCGTCCTCAAAGTCCGCTTTCAAAAAGACGGCAATAAATTCACCGACATTTGGTTGTCAGGACCAGTGAGTCATGTATACTCAGGAGTAATCGATGCTTGAAAACGAAAACATAAAACTGCGCGCCCTCGAGACCACAGACATTGATGCCTTGTTTGATTGGGAAAATGACCCGGAAAACTGGAGGATCTCCCATACCCTTACACCATATTCCCGCCACGTGCTCATCGATTATGTACACAATACCAAAGACATCTATACCGACAAACAGTTGCGATTAATTGTGGTAAACAAAGCTGATGGAAAACTTTTGGGAAATGTTGATCTCTTTGATTGCGATTTCAAAAATAAACGCACGGGAATTGGTATCTTAATTGCTAAAAAGGAAGACCGCGGAAAAGGTCTGGCGTCTCAAATTTTGGAAATTCTGCTTCCGTATTGCTTCAATATGATTGGCTTTCATCAGATATATTGTAATATTCTGGCCGACAATCAGGAAAGCATTGGACTTTTCCACAAGTTTGGATTTGAAACCGTCGGTCTCAAGCGTGACTGGACATTTTATAATGGAAAATACACGGACGAATTGCTTTTGCAAAAAATAAATTTGGATGGCTAAAGCAAAAGGATTTCGACTGCCTCTTCTCGCTGTTATTTTAGCCCTGATAGCCGGAATCGTGGGATATTATTTTTACCGGAATATTTTTGGTCCTGCCGTTGAGTCGTGGAAAGAAGGCCGACCATTTTATGTACACACAGGTTGGAATACCGACGATGTCGTGGAAGCCCTCAAAAAAAAGAAATTTATACACGATACAGAAACCCTCCGGTGGTTGATGGAGCGTAAGAATTACAAGGACGGAATGGTGGTGCCGGGTAAGTATATCCTCAAAGATAAAATGAGTCTGAACGACCTGGTGAACCACCTGAGGGCCGGGTATGGAGAGGAAAACGTGAAGTTGATCTTTAACAATGTTCGAACGCTTGAAGAATTGGCTGGCAGGGTGGCGACAAGTATTGAGGCAGATTCAGTTTCCATCATTCAAAAACTCAAAGCCCCCGATTTTCCAGCCAAATACGGTTTCAACCAGCACACCATTATTGGCATGTTCCTTCCGGATACTTATTTGGTGGAATGGGATACCGACGCCGACGAGTTCATCGATCGGATGGCGGCAGAATACAAAAAGTTTTGGACCAGCGATCGACAAAGCCGTGCTGCTGCGCTCGGTCTCACACAAAGTGAAGTCACCACGCTGGCATCGATCGTTCAGGCTGAACAACAATTTTTCACCAGCGAAAGACCGGTAATCGCCAGACTTTATCTGAACAGACTTAAAAAAGGAATGAGGTTACAAAGTGATCCGACGGTCATTTATGCAATTGGTGACTTTCAGATTAACAGAGTGCTTAACAAACACTTGTCTGTCGTGAATCCATACAATACATACTTATACACAGGCTTACCTCCCGGTCCGATCAATATCCCACAAAAATCCAGCATTGATGCCGTGTTGTATCCGGACAGCAATGATTTCATCTACATGTGTGCGCGGGCCGATTTTTCCGGCTATCACGCTTTCGCGAAATCACTGGATGAGCACAACAAAAACGCCCACGCTTTCCGGAAAGCATTAAACGAACGGAAAATTTTTCAATGATAAGTAACTCAAGTTTCGCACATTATTTATACTAAACGTAAATTGTAAAATAGTGTCTAAAAAACTTAAACTTCATTACTAAAAAATACCTCCCACCTGCGATATCACACATTTCAGAACCAGTCAATTTCCCTCGCCGCGTTAGGGGCCTATTTTTATTCTGTAGAAAAATCAGGCAAAAGCGGAACGCAACCGCACCCATGTTTGAGCTCAGCCATCGGATTTTTCTTTTCGAAAAATCCGCTAATGGCGTTTGCGAGTTTGGGTAAGGTAGTGGAGCGTTGCCTGATTTTTCACAGAATAAAAATCAAGCCTTGACTTTTGCTCCACTTTTTGTCAAGAACTAAGTGAAACGTCTCAAGCTCTTCAAATAAAATCAACACAGAGCTTAAAAAGTGGAAGAATAAAAAATCTCTCAGTATCTAAGTTGAAAATGTGCAGTCTGGGAGCTGGTTAAATGAAATCCCCTCTAAATTAGATTAGTATAAGAAGAAGGGAGCTCTTAATATGTATGCGAAACTTGAGTAAGTAAGTGAATCCGGTCAAAGTTCTAAACCTGGGGAGGTCAGAAGGATTTACACATGGAACGGGTTTGCTGATCAGCTTCACAAACAGGACCTCGCTGTTCGAAACTTTACACTATTTTTGCGATCCTGCCTATATGACTTCAATCTTTAAGACAAACTATGATTTCCAGAATTATTCCAACATTCATTTTCTGCTTCACCGTCATATGGGCTTGCGCTCAGCAGGATAAAAAAATTGCAGAATCTACCGTTACCCGCACTGGCGTTGAAGCCAAAGTTCGGTTTTTGGCTTCGGACGAATTGCGGGGACGTGATACCCCTTCACCCGGTCTCGATATTGCTGCCCGATATATTTCCACAAAACTTTTCTCATACGGGGTGAAAAAAGTACCCGGCATGGATGATTATTATCAGCCTGTGCGCATGATTTCCAGTTCGCCTCCTTCAAGGGGAACTTTTACGGTAGGCGATTCGGTATTTGATTTTAAAAATGACATGATCCTCACAGCCGGAGGTGCTGGTGTATTTGCAGGTGATGTGGTTTTTGTGAATTATGGATCTGAAGAGGATTTTTCGGCTGCCGATGTAAAAGGTAAGATCGTCGTGGCCAGATCAGGGACAAAAGGTAAGTCAGATGCCCAGGCAGCATTCAAAACGGCGGGGGTGAAAGCCAGGTTGGCCGAGGAAAAAGGTGCTGTTGCATTAATCGAATTGTACAACGCGCCGCAACCAGCCTGGAAATTGCTCCAGTTTTATTTGAGTTCCACCAAAGTGGGACTGGACGAAGGAGAAGAAGATGATGAAAGTGATTCCACTTTTCCGCGTATTTGGCTCGAAGATCTTTCCAATGAAAAACTGCCTTATTTTACTTCATATCAGGGAAATGCCCAATTGGTCGTGGAAGGAGCAGACGAGGCGAGATTCGTCACTCAAAATGTGATCGGCCTCGTGGAAGGAACAGACCCCGTTTTGAAAAATGAATACATCGTTTATTCTGGTCATTACGATCACGTGGGAGTGGGGGAACCCAACTCAGCAGGAGACAGCATATTTAATGGAACGCGGGACAATGCAATCGGATCAATGACCATTCTTGAAGCAGCTCAGAATATTGCTGCCAATCCATTAAAACGCTCCGCCTTGTTTATTTTCTTTACCGGCGAAGAAAAAGGTTTATTGGGCAGTGAGTGGTATGTGAAAAATCCGGTGGTACCCATGCAACAGGTCGTATATTGTTTCAACAGTGACAACGCGGGTTACAACAATACTGAAATCATCACCATCATCGGACTCAACCGTACAACCGTCGCTAAAGAATTGATCACTGCCGGCAAGGCTTTTGGACTCGAAGTCATCGACGACCCCGTTCCCGATCAAAATCTCTACGACCGTTCAGACCATGTTAATTTTGCGAGGGCAGGCGTTCCGGCGCTGATGTTTACCCTTGGCCTCACGGATTTTGATGAGGAATTGATGAAGTATTATCACCAGCAGGCTGACAATCCCGATTCAGTGGATTACGACTATCTCTACAAATTTACCCAGGCTTATGTATACGCCTGCCGCCTGATCGGAAACCGAAAAGTGCGACCGAAATGGGTGGAAGGTGATAAATACTACGAGGCAGGACAGAAGCTTTATGGGTTGTAGTTGATTGTGTTTAGTTCTTGGTTTTTAGTGAGAGTACAAGGCTGTTGACTGTTGTAATGACAAAACTCGGAGCCATTGTCATTACTCCCAATTTAATGTAAACAGATGCTTCGCTTCGCTCTGCATGACAAAGCTCGAAGTTTTGTCACTCCGACGGCAGGAAGAGTCTGTTTATTCTAAGTATAAGATCTTTGGTCAGATTTACTACTATTGTCGGAATTTCAAAACCCGGAGCCTTGTCATTCAGTGGAGTGAAAAATTATGAACTTCACCACGGGATAAATTTCATAAATCCCAAATTCACCAAAGCAGTTTGCCCCTAATTTTATCCCGTGAACAACTTCTTCTTTTGTCTGATATGTATCAGTTTGATCTCCTGTGGCGCCAAAAGGGATCATTCGGATAAAATGATTTTTCGCTACAACGAATCAGCCGGGATTACTTCGCTTGATCCAGCGTACAGCCGGTTAAAATACTGATTTTCATCTGCATAATCCAGCTGGCGCCATCGATCACGGGCAAAGCGCAACAAAGAATCTTTTACTGTTAGTGGATAAACCCACCTGTGGGAGTGTAAAAACCTCATCATTTCCTGTTATCAGGAAGAGACGAATAAGTGCGTTTTCAAGATAATGAGTTCTCTAAGATGTCCTAATCAAGTTTGCTGTTATTTATTACGAATTTGTTCAGATACCGCGTGAACTATGATATCAAAAGCCTTTTTCCCATTCTCTGATAGTTCTATACCGTATTGGGATATGGTCCGCTTCTCTTGTTCATTTAATTGAGAGACAGTCAATGATAATTCAATAAATTTTGTTGTTTGGTCTAAATTTGGACTGACATTATATGATCCGTTCGAATCAATATACCAGACTTTTTCGAACGGTTTTAAATTTTTGAAATAAGATATAAATTCGTCCAATGACATATTTTCCGATCTAATAAGACCATAGTTCTCAAGTTCTTTTAGGACTTCTATATCGTAGGGTAACGAAAATGATTGTTCTAACAAATTGTTTTCCTCATAATCATGCCATAACGCGATGTTATGAAATCCAGATCCGAGTGTCAATAATTTTCGAATGCCATTTTCTGAGAGATTTTGAATGATATTTCCAAGCTCCCTATTGCCAGCCTGTTTTGCTGATTTTTCAATTTCCAAAGAGAATGAGCCAACTGAAATGTATCCGTCCGACCGACTACATCTTCCAAATATAGCCTGATAGATTTAATCTTGCGTCATGAAAAGATACGATCATGACCAGATGCAAATTTTATTCGAACAATGGCTGGTATCAGGTTTGACCAAGCGAGATTTTGCATTAATTCATAAAATAAATCCGGTCACCTTTTATTATTGGACCAGGAAATTTGAAAAAGCCGGAGCAAATCCTGCGTCTGGCTTTCAACAAATCACCATATCAGAGCCGCCCAATGCCAATCAGGGGGAGTTAATGGCAGCCATCCAATATCCTTCCGGAACCCGGCTTGAGCTTTACAGTTCCTTTCAGAACCTGAGCGATTCCTATGTCAAATTACTGAAATCCTTGACTTCCTAATGCTGGCCATATCACACCACTGCCAATATTTTTTTTACCGGACACCTTGTGATATGCGGTTTGGAATATACTCCCTGGCTGGATTGGTGCGCAATGAACTTGGTCGTGATCCGTTGAGCGGAGATGTTTTTGTTTTTCTGGGCAAGCGGGGCAACCAGGTTAGATTGCTTCAGTGGGACAGGGATGGATTTTCTCTTTACATTAAAAAATTAGAGCAAGGTACTTTCGAGCGGCCTATGGGCGATCAGTCAGCTATTACAAGCCACCAATTGACCCTTCTCATGGAGGGGGTCATGTTAAAATCGGTGCGCTTGCGCAAGCGTTACACCACCTTAAAAACAGCATAAAAAAAGATTGATTTTTGTGATAAAAAGCGTCGTAAAATAGCGCTACATCTGGTTTTTATACTTACTTTAGAAGTATGAGAAACACAGCAACAGACTACAAAAAACTCTACGAAGAGTCGCTGTTGACCATATCTGAAAAAGACGATCTAAATTCTGAAAAAAACAAATTAATCTCAGAAAAAGACGAGCTGATTTCTCAACTGAACTTCCGGATGGATAAATTTCTTCGGGAGCTTTATGGCAGAAAAAGCGAAAAGCTTTCAAGCCGTGAAGTTGATTTGGCTCAAATGAATCTTTTTGATCTTGGGGTAACCCTGGAACAGCAAGAGGAGCTTTCTGAAGAGGCAGTGAAAGCCTCTCAAAAAAAAATACCAAAGAAAAGGGCCAAGGGAACAGGCCGTATGGCATTGCCCGAAAACCTGCGCAGAGAGATCATCATCATTGAACCCATTGAAGATGTTAGCAACTGCGTGCAAATCGGCGAAGAAGTGACAGAAGTACTTGACCTTATTCCTGCCGAATTTTATGTCAAAAGATATCTGCGCCCTAAATATGCCCGTCCAAATGGAGAAGGCATCGTAATAGGCCAGCTTCCTGAGCGCGTGATTGAGAAAGGCATCCCCTCAGACAGGGTGATCGCTCAGATGGTTCTGGACAAGTACGTATACGGATTGCCTCTTCATCGTCAGATAGACAAATACCGCAGACTTGGCGTCAATATACCCGCTTCTTCAGCTTCCGACTGGATGATCAAAGGGTGGAAACACCTGATTCCACTATGGGAACTGCTCAAACTGATGGTGATCAACCAGAAGTACCTGCAAGCAGATGAATCACCCATCAAAGTTCAGGACAGAAATCACAAAAACAACATCCATAATGGATATATGTGGGTGTATCAAGCGCCTTGTGAAAACCTCATACTGTTCGATTACCAAAAGGGCCGGAATCAGAGTGGGCCAAAAGAAATGTTGAAGAAGTTTACAGGTATCCTTCAGTGCGATGGTTATATTGTCTATGAAACTTTATTCGCCAATCATCCCAGCATTATGCTGGTATATTGTATGGCACATGCCCGGCGCAAGTTTGTTGATGCCTTGAAAGATGATAAAGCCAGGGCCACCGAAGTGCTGGAGCTCATGGGGAAACTCTACATATTGGAGCAGGATATGCGTGATGAAGGTATCACCTGGGAGCAGCGCACCCAAAGAAGGCAGCAGAAAGCGGTGCCGGTGCTCAAGGAGATTAAAAAGTGGATGGATGAAAACCTCCAGAAGGGTTCACCCACAAGTCCGTTGAGGAAAGCCATCGCATACACCTTAACAAGGTGGGATGGTTTGTGCGCCTATACACAACACGGACAAATAGAAATTGACAATAATCTGGTCGAGAATGCCATCAGACCAATGGCTGTAGGTAGAAAAAATTACCTCTTCGCAGGATCTCATGAAGCTGCCGAAATGACCGCCGCAATGTACTCCTTCATGTCTACCTGCAAGAAGAATGGAGTCCACGAATTGGAGTGGCTCACCGATGTCATGGGCCGGATCCAGTCCCATAATCATAAAGAACTCTATCAGCTCCTACCCAACCATTGGGAGAAATTTAGACTGGCTGAGTAAGGTATGGGTTCATCGGACGGATACACTGAAATTTTAGAAGTTGCTTCTAATTTTTTAGGAATTAATTGAATGATTTGGTTAAGTTCTGTACTATATATTATGAATACAAAGACAAGTACAATTGGCCAGATCAAAGACCGGATAAGTTGATTAATATTTTCGAATTTCTCTTTATCAGTCATAATGGGGTTTAATGTATATTCTACTTTAAGTTTAACCAAAACAAATTTCGTTGGGAAAAGTATATGAATTTCCTCTAATTGGTACCATTTCAATGATGATTTTTTGAGCTTATGCTGTCACACGCCATCTAGAAATTGTAGTCAGAACATCAAAAATATTGCCGGGTGATAGTTGTTATTGTATTAAAATTACTCTCAGAAGATTTTGTCCTATTAAGGAGGTCAGTTTAGTTTTCTTTCATCCAAAAGGGAAACCATTTTGGTGGAAATGCATCGGATCCAAACAAATCGCTCTAATTCATTGCGCAATCTCCTTCCAACAATTCACATTCTGTTAATCTTAAGTGAACTTATATCAACATGAGTTGACAATAATTCTTAACGTGGGTTTAACATCTCTAAATTGATCATTCTGGAGCTCGCTAGGGCTGAGGATTTTCCAATTGTTAATAACTTTTTTTCACGAATCTTCACATTTCGTTTTCTAAAATTTTGCCAAATAAAAAATAATGTGAACATTGTCCCCAGAATTTAAAACGATGAAAAGAATAATTCTCTTCCCCCTATTATTGATTACTTTTTTTGCCGGTGCCCAGGTGGTTCCTCCTACCGATGTATTGGTTTCAATTACTCCGCTCATTCCGGTTTCGACTGTTGATATTGAGGATACTGAAGATCCATTTTCAGTTTTGTCAGATACGGCGAGTGTGAACTTGATGGTGATCTATACTCTTTCGTCTATTTTAAATATGACTCATGTTCATTTTGAAGTAGGGAGTACTGAAGGTGGTAGTAATGTTTTAGATATCCATTTACCTGTTACAGGAGATTTGCCCGAGGGTATTACCAGAACGATGAACAACAATTCCCATGCGTATAATTTGGGATTTGTGCCTTATTCGGGTGGATTGTTTGTTCGGGTGAGGATGAAAGATCAGGCTGGTAATTATTCGGTTTTCGTGAGCTATCCATAGATTCTTTTCATATGAAATTACAAAAGCTGGTTTTTATTACTGCGTGTTGTTTTGCGCCTGTATATATGAGTGCGCAAATGGTTGACATCACCTGGAGCTACACCGAAAATATGGAAGTGGATTACGGTATAATTGGTAAAATAAATTCCTCCAATACCTGGAATGCGGGCGGTGTTTCCCTTAATTTACTTCCCCCAGGGCAACAGGGGGAAATGAAATTTAAGGTTTCCACCCTTGGGAAGAATTACATGATTGGTTTGGTTAGCAGTAGCGTCCCGGCTACGTTTTCCAACTTTGAATACGCTTTGGAAGTGAGAACGAACAATAACATTTTTCTTCATAGTGGCACTACTTTGATAGGATCTTACGGCATTGTTAAAGTTGGAGATGAAGTTGGATTGCAGGTAAGGGACGCGGAGGTATTTGTAGTAATCAACGGTCAGCTTGTGTCACCTGCTCACGTGCTCAGGCCTATCGGTTTTTTGGTGTCCGTTGGAATAAAAACCCCGGGGACTGTTATTGAGCGGCCTCAGTGCACTTTTGACAACCAGTTTGCCATCAGTTGGGCAAGCAGCCAGGGAGTGAATATTGAAAACAATGGCAGTCTTTTGAAAACTGCGCCCACGGGTTGGGGTAATGCGGTGGCCTTTTCAGAGAATGTTTTGCCCTTTGGGACCAGTGGGTATGTCACGTATGTTTATGAGGGAGAAACCGGTCAGCGTGTTTTTGGCTTGCAGGCAGATACCGCCGATTTAAGTTCCAATTTTGATTATTATGCGCGCCTTCAAAACAGCACGGTTTATTATTACCGCCACAATACATTGGTTGCCTCCACCGGCGGTCTTGTGAATGGGACCAAAATAATAGTTGAACGAAACCAGAATGAAATTCATTACAAAATAAATAACAATATTGTTCAAAAAATATCTGTTTCTCCCTTAGAGAATCTATCGGTGGTGGCTGCAATTTATAATACCGGAATTCCCATCAAACCGCTTGCCGCCACTTTCATTCCGGATAAATATGTGTGGGGCACCACCATCCGACTGGTGAATGCGGACGATCCCGAACATATCCCCGTCACGCGCACCATTGGTCCTTCCTATCTTGAAATTCTGTATAAGGAATTATATGTGGATAATGGCCCCCTTAATATCCAGATATTCGATAATCAGTTCAATGACGTTACAGCGAGTGTTAGTTATTTGCCTTCAGCGGTTCATTTTGGAGAAAATTCGATAAGGGTAAATATCAACGTCCTTCCTGTGGGTTATCAATACCATCTTGTGGTGAGGGATGGGATGGACCGCAAGTGGCAAATGAATTTTTATAAGAAGCAGTAATTATCCGCATGAAAGCTAAATTTTTCCTCCTGCTTATTTTTGTCTCATTATTATTTATTTCCTGCCAGCAGCGAGAGACGATAATCATCTTAAATATCGACCGGGTATTTGAGGAATTTGATATGCAAAAAGAGCTCCGTCAATCAGTCGATCAGTTCATTTCACACGAAAAGGGGAGATCAGACAGTCTGACCTCTGTGGTGAACAGAATGGCTGATGAACTTGAGAATATGGAACAAGTGCCGGCCGATAAAATGAGTCTTTACAGGGAGTTGTTTAAAAGGAGTTCCCAGGAGCAGGTGCGATTTGAAGAAGAGAAACAGAAGATGGTTGAGGAGTATGACCAGATGATCATCCAGAGGATCAATCTGAATATACCGAAGTTTGCCGAGAAAACAGGAGCCGATATCATCATCAGCATGGGCGGTAATTATTCAGCTGCCTTATTTGTCTCCCCTGAGAAAGATTTATCTGAAGATTTTATCAAATTTATCAATGCGGAATACCACGACGCTTTATGAGAACAATTGGCATTTTCGCATTGATTATTGTTGGTTTTTCGGCCATTTCCTGCCAGCGATCGCTGAGTCCGGAAGAATACGCGGATTGGTGGAATGAGAATAAGTCAAAATTTGTCACCTCCAAAGAACTTGCACATTTAAAAGTTAGCGCGGGCTTTATTCCATATACCTATTATCACGCTGAAACAATGCGGGATGCCAATCTGAAAACAGATGAAGCATTGTCCAAAGTGGTGGGGGTGGAACTCCGGTTTGAAATTGCGGAAGGTCGCGACCTTCTTTCATTTAAAACATCATCCGAGAGCGAAGTAAATGCCAGGTTGAATTATTTTCAAAAGGATCTGAAATCAGCCACCTCTCTGATGATTGGGGATTTGACAATCTCCTGCATGGATATTCACGTCCAACGCACCTCGGGGGTGACCCCTTACACCACCTTATTGCTGTATTTTAATATGCCGGAAAACTTCGATATGACAAATGAAAACCAGGCCGTATTGGAATTTTATGATGGTTTGTTTAATAATGGCATTGTTAAGTTGCGCATGAGAAATCTGGATGAAATTCCCCGTTTAAAATACACTTAAATTATGAGATCGATCCGAAAGAGTTTCTGGACCAAAGTAATAGCTGTTTTTCTGGCCCTTACATTGACTTTCGACTTTTTTCTCCCCAGTCAATTGATGGCCTTAACCGGCGGTCCATCCCAGCCGGAAGTACAGAGTTTTATGCCTGTTTCGGTCAGCGATATGGTGGATATGTCCAGTGGGGATTTCCAGTACAATATACCCTTGTTTCAGGTGGGGGATTATCCCATCAACTTAATTTACAATGGAGGCATCTCCGCTGATCAGGAAGCCTCCTGGGTAGGATTGGGTTGGAATCTCAATCCCGGGGTTATCAATCGACAGATGCGCACCCTTCCCGATGATTTTAAAGGGGATGAAATCAAAAGCGAATTGTCCATGAAAGACAATAACACATATGGATTAAGCGTGATGGCGCCTTCAATTGAAATATCGGGTTTTTCTTTTATCAATTTAAGTTTTTCTCTGGGGGTTAGTTATAATAACTATACGGGTGTTGGTTTTTCCAAAACAGTTGGCGTTGGATTAAACCTTCACGAAATGAATGCTATGGAAGACAGTGAATTGGGCCTTGTGAGTATCACCGCTGGTCTTGACGGCCCGCTTTCTATCAGACCGGATTTATCACTCAGTAAAAAGGTTAAGGAGAAAGACAAAGAAAAGGACAGACCTGAGGAAAGTAAAGATCAAAACGCAGATCCCCCGGCCAAAAAGGAAGATAAAAAGAAATTGACCATACGACCCATTGATAACACTGCGAGTGGGAAGTATGATGTTAGTGGCGTAAGCCTGGGAAACTATATCATGAACACCCAGGGCCACACCCCCAGTGTGAATCACCCCATGCAGTTCACACCGCTTTCCGTAAAGGTGGCTTTGGGAGCTGGGTTATTTTTGATCGACGGGCAGCCCACCAGCCTTTACGGTTATTTTAACGGACAAAAAGTAAAAGAGAAATCCATTACGCAAAAGGCTTACGGATATAACTTTCTTCAACACGCCAACAGCCTGTCTATGATGGATTTTCACAGGGATAATGATGTTAATTATAAAAGAACCATTCCCTTGCTTCCCAATCCGGTGATTGGTTATGATACCTATCAGGTCAATGGTCAGGGAATAGGTGGGTCTTTCCGTCCCCACAGGTCGGACTTTGGAGCGCTTTACGATCCGCATGTTACAAATTCGAGTCTGGGTGGAAGTTTGGGTCTGGAAGTTAATCTGGGCAATGCCGTGGATGTGGGTTTTGATGTTCAGGTCAACACCGCTGAATCCTATACCAAAAAATGGACGGATTTAAATAATATGAGTGATATCGCCCGGTTTAAATATGCATCGGATGTCTTATCAGAGCCGTATTATTTTAAGTTTTTAGGTGATATGCCTTTTGATACCGAATTGGAAGATATCAGAGAAAAATTTTTAGGCAACAGGGCGGTGAGAATTAAGCTCAATGCAGTCGGCGCGGCTTTGAAGGAAATACAAAGTGAAACATATACATATGAGCCTTTCGGCATTGGTAGTATGTCCAGAGACTTTAGCGAGTCTCCCTATCCCAAAAGGGAAAAGCGGGTAAAGCGCAAATCGATGATTTCTCAACTCTCTGCGGCCGAAGTTGAAACAGCAGGGCTCACGGGCTGGAAAAATCCCTACAGCAAGGACCATCATATCGCTGAAATCTCGGTCACCCAGGAGAATGGTTCGAGATATATTTATGGGCGTCCTGCCTATAACATTTCTCAAAAGGAGATGAATTTTAATGTGAGTACAGGCTCTGAAAATACCGTGGCAAAAACCGATGGTAAGATATACTATGATGCCTCGACAGCATCCACTGCTAACTCAAAGGGTTTAAATAATTATTTTAGTTCCAAAACCATTCCTCCCTATGCCCACAGTTATTTAATCACCGGGGTACTCTCGGCTGATTATGTTGATTCTGATGGGATCAGAGGACCCTCTCCCGGAGATTACGGAAATTATACTGCTTTTCAATATGATGCACCTTACAGTTATAAATGGAGAACACCTTATGGACAGGATACTGCCTTTTACAATGAAGGCGTACAAAGTTTGCACGACGATGACATGGGCTCGGTGGTGGAGGGCGTGAAGGAATTGCATTACGTCAGAGAAATCCGGTCAAAAGATCAAATAGCAGTTTTCAGAACTTCCCTGCGGACTAACGATTCAAGGGAATCAGGTGGCACCCAGGCCATGAAACAATTGGATCGCATCGATATTTATTCCCTGCCAGAATATGAAGCGCTTTATTCAAACGCGGTACCTCTGAAGTCCGTTCATTTTATATATGCGCCCGGGGCCACGTCTTTGTGCCCGGGAATTTTAAATCCTGCTGGCGGTGCCAAGCTCACCTTACATCAGGTATATTTCACATATGGGAAATCAAATTTATCTTCTTTTAATAAATATGAGTTTTCTTACGATCAAGAGGCGAATTACGAATACGAGGAGCTGGCCTATGATATGTGGGGCAACTATAAACCTGTGGATGCCACCAGCGGCAATCCCGCTACATTAACAAACAGTGATTTCCCATATGTACCTCAAAACTTTGCAGAGCGCGCTGAAATGGCAGATACATGGGCGGCTGCCTGGAGTTTAAAAACCATAAAATTACCTTCCGGAGGCCTGATAGAGATTGATCTGGAAGCCGATGACTATACCCATGTGCAGAACAAACGGGCCATGCAAATGCTGCAAATTACCAGTGTAGAGCAAGGCATTACCGGAAGTACGGGTAATAAACTCTATGCTGCCAACAATCCATATGAATATGTTCATTACACCGTGCCGCCGGGCCAATATCTAAATGTTGATAACGAAGAAGATGTCACCCTCTTCAACCAACGATGCATTACACCTTTGATTTCCGCTCAGGAACCGGTGTATTTTAATTTTTCTGTGGATGTGTTGAACAACGGTCAAAAAGACCGGGTACCGGGGTATTTTCGGATAGAAGAGGCGGGAGGAAGCGGTTCAAATGGATGGGTGAGATTAAAGCAAATCAGCATGCAGGGAGGGATAATTGCTGGTCAGGCTCATCCGGTTTCTCAGGCTGCGTGGAATTTTGCGAAAATACACCATCCCAAGAAAGCATATGGCTACCCGGAAATTACCGCTGGTGGAAATGCGATAAATTACATCACGGCCATTGCCACGAGTTCCTTAATCGGATCCATTCTTCAGACCCTGGTAGCGGGTCCGGATCATAAAATTCGGTCAGCAAATTTTGGTACGATCTGTTATCCTGAGGAATCCTGGTTTGCGGTCTTGGCTCCTGAAACCGGCAAGATCGGAGGCGGTGCGCGGGTAAAAGAAATAAGAATAAGGGATAACTGGCGGGAGATGACCAACAACACCTCGAATAAAGAGGCGGCATATGGACAGAAATATACCTATAAACTTCAGGATGGGGTTACCTCCAGCGGAGTGGCATCCTGGGAGCCCAATATCTCCAAAGAAAATCCCTTTGTAAGACCCGCCTATTACAAGGAAGAAAGAGCTTTGGTACCCGCGGAGAGCTATTACCTTGAACTCCCCGTGGGCAAGTCATTCTATCCCGCTCCAAAAGTCACCTATAGCCGGGTAGAGGTGGAAAGTCTTTATCTGGAAGACAACGGATCGGGAAGTTTTGCCGATGTGAGCGCAAGTGTCACCAATCACAGCAATGGATACGCGGTCCATGAATTTTATACCACCAAAGATTTTCCCACGAAATCTTCGGCCACCGGAAAAGACAAATCAAATCAGTTGCTGGGTGCCTTACTGGGCAAGCTATTTTCGTTTTATACTTTTTACTGGGAATCAGTTTCTCAGGGCATGTATGTGGAGACCAATGATATGGACGGAAAACCAAAAGCCGTATCAAATTACAATTCCTCGGGTGTATTGATCTCCAAAACAGAGTACAAATACCAGACCCAGGCCGGAGAAGAATCAGGTCTGGACAATAAGATATTGGTTGTCGATAAAAACTTGAGTGTAAGGTGCGAAGAAGTAGGGGTGGAGATGGACTTGTATCATGATTTTCGTGAGAACCGCTCCAACAGCAAGACAGTTGGTATGCAGCCCAATATTGGGACATTTTTCCTGTTTTTCCCCATCGTTGTACCAGCTATTTTCCCTGATATCAATGTGAATGAAACCATATTTAGAAGTGCGGTGACCATGAAAACCGTCCACCGCCATGGTATATTGAGTGAAATCAAAACCTTCAATCAGGGAGCCGAAGTGGTGACGAGAAACCTGGCTTATGACCAGGAGAGTGGAGAAGTGCTCTTGTCATCGGTAACCAATGAATTTAATGAAGAATTATTTTCATTTGCCTTTCCGGCCCATTGGAGATATCCTGCAATGGGTGGGGCTTATGAAAATGAAGGTGCTCAGACAAATCTGGGTGTGAATAGCAATGGTGCATTTCCCAATAACAATAACACTTCCAATTTTCATTCGGGAGATGAAGTTCTGGTGGAAAACACCAGCACCAATGAGCAATCCAAAGCCTGGGTTTTAAGGCTTCCCGGGCAGAATGCACGCTATCTTATCGACAGAGATGGCCTCAAACTGCCTTCCGCAACGTACAAAACCAAAATCATCCGCTCCTCCCGACGCAACATGCAGGGCATCGCCATGGGCAGCATGACCACCCTGAACAATCCCTTGGGAAATAATATCACACCCAAGTCAATTTGTGAAGGCTCCGGCACAGGGCAGATATCATTCTCCGGTCCAGGGACAAAAGTGCTCGCAGCATCGGCTACTACTTATAGCGATCAATGGAAAACTTTTGTTGCTCCTGAAGGTGCCAGTTTTCCAGAAGGATGTTACGAATTGTCGGAAGTTGAGTGGGGCCAGTTACAAGCAAAATTTATAAAATTTATGGTTCCATATCTGGCTCAAGCCGATATAAATACGGAGTACGTTGTAAGTCTTAATAGCCCCCCTTTTAATTATTTTACCACACTTCTCGGAAAGGAAGTTGCAGAAGTTGCTACGCAAGACATGGTATTTTCCATATCTCAACCAGTTTGTGATCCTTCCACATTAACATATAAGAAATATAACAATGGTTTTAGTTGTTTTTTATCTTTTCAATCTGGCTGTTTATCAGAAGGATATGCTGTTTGGGGTTGGACAACATCTTTGGGCGGGGGTTTAGCAGTGAGTGATGGACTACCTGTAGATCCGGAAATTTGGGAATCTGTGGCGGATGTTATTTTTGTTGATTATTGGCCTGAGCAGACTAATAATGGATACGCATTGTTTCAACTCATTTTAAATGATGGCTCAGTTCAACCTTTTAGACTTTCACGTACCTCTTTTGTTCTGCGCGGTGGTGATACTTTTGACTGTACCCCCCAACTGCGCGACACAGTCAACCCTTACGTAGCTGGTATTTTAGGCAATTGGCGTGTTCAGGATCAATATGCCTATAAGGGTGAGCGCGATTACAATTACGACGCTTCGGTCCCTAATTCCCAGACCAACACGCGTGATGACGGCTATTTTTCAAATAATTTTAATTTCTTTTGGAATTATCAGTCGAACAATTGGCAGCCCATCTCTCTTTTGAACAGTGGCTGGATCTCTTCCCTGAAGGTGACGGAGTACAATCCTTACAGCACCGAGGTAGAAAATCAGGATGCCCTTGGCCGGTATAGCGCTGCGGTGTATGGATATAACCACAAAGTACCGGTATGCGTGGGGTCGAATGCCACTTATCAGCAGATTGGCTTTGACTCATTTGAAGATTATGGTTATTACGATTGTCAGGCTGGATGTTTCAAGCGGCATTTTGCCTTTGAGGATTATTCGGCCAATGTGACCACAGAGCAATCTCATACAGGATACCACAGCATTAAAATTCCCCACGAGGAATATGTTGAGATGAAAAGAAAGCTTACTTCTCAATTCACTCCCACTCCCAATTTAACAGTTCCCTATGTCATGCACGAAGCAAATGATATTGGTGTATTTGGTCCGGAGACAGATGATATGACGTATGTTGTTGGCGATTATCTGATCTCCTATTGGGTAAAAGAATTGGCACCTGCTTCGGGGATAAACACCTCTTCGAATTTCGACAATCACCATATGAGAATACGGATTGGGACAAGTGAGGTGAATTATGGTGCGGAGAAGAGATCACCTGTGATCGATGGATGGCAGCGTGTGGAGCGGGTATTTTACATTCCCAATATGAGTGCAGGAGAACTTAAAATCACCTTTGAAGGCTCCACCGAGGGCACCAGCGAGCGGAATGTATACATAGATGATGTCCGTGTTCATCCTTTTAGGAGCAGTTTCAAATCCTTTGTATATGATTACCGCAGTTTGCGGTTGATGGCAGAGTTGGACGACAACAATTTTGCGACTTTGTATGAGTACGATTTGGAGGGGAATCTTGTGCGGGTGAAAAAAGAAACAGAAAAAGGCATCAGCACCCTTCAGGAATACAGGAAGGATATGCCACTTCAGATACCATAAATATGAAGGTTACAATTGCACTTTGTTTTTTGATGTGGTCAGCTCTGGGTTTGGCTCAGACGAATGTTGGACAGGAATTCTGGACCCAGATGGAGATTTATTCCGGGAGGGATAAAAAAGTCTTCAAGACATTCGACATTCACTCATACGTCAACGGGACGACCACGGAGATCCGTGAGAGTACGTATGGCAAGATGTATTTTGAAGGTTCCCACATCATGCTGGAGATGCCCGAAGGCCTCATGGTGGCCAATGGTCCCCTTGCCCTGCAGATTGCGCATCAGAATAAAACCATTATCCTCACCCGGTCTATTATGTCAGACCAGGATCTTCAGGCCCAATTAAATTTTGTGACCATCATAAAGCAGTTAAGAGATAAGGGCAAATTGAAAATTGAAGGCACTGCAAATGCTTATGTGGTATCCACCACGGAAGACAACATTGGAAACTTCCGGAAGCTCTCGTGGCATTTCAGGCGCGGGGGTACGTTTGATATTTTAAAAACGGTCATTCACTTCAATTCGGTTGAATTAACCGATAATACATCCTCCGGGGGTAGTGGAGATACTTACAAACTGGACTCCCCCCGCCTGGAAATTGTTTACAAAGACAGCAAGACCATCACCCCCATTATGGTAAAAGATGTGGTGATTGAGAAGGATGGCAAATATATTTTGACAGAAAAATATTCGGGGTATTCACTCATAGACATGACCAACAGAGATGAGATATTATACAGTCATTAAGTATGTGCTGCTGCTGGCAGCCCTGGTGTCCATTTGCAACCTGACCCAGGCCAGAGAACTGAGGTTCGAAAGGATGAAAAACAACCTTACCAACAATATGGAATTGGAGGTAAGGGATGATCATTACCAGGCCACCCTGGACAACAGTGGCTGGCTCAGTGACTTTGGATATAAATCTGTAAACAGTTGGGTAAAATTAAAAGCTGAGCCCCATTACGGGGGTTCAGTGATTGCACCGTATACAGCCACCGTGCAGGTATTAATAAAGCGGTATAACGCCGGTTCTTTGGTGCCAACCCAGGTGACCCATGTTTTAAGTGTTAAATATTCTCCCACTTCCGGTTTCACCACCAATGATATCATGGATAATGAGAGTCAGATTAACCTGAATAATTCTGCCCTGAGGATCAATGTGAAGATAGTTTCTTGTGCTGTGGTTCAGAATGGCCAGAGCTTGTTGGTTGCTCCGCACAATTTATACTTGAGTGCCGGTATTGATGTGGACCGGTATTTTAATTTTTTGCCTGCTGCCTCTGTGACGGGGGTGCTAAATGCGCCTGATATTCAAATTGATGAATTGGGTAATACCCTGGAAATAGAGGTGTCGTGGAATGAAATATACGGAGCTGAATCCTATGACCTCGAATGGTGTTTTATCGATGGTGTGACTGAAAACGGAACAGGTTTAACAGGTGCCACCTTACTGGACTTAACAGATCAGGACTTCAGACACAACAGCACCCGTGTCAACATTACCAATCAACATACGTTTTACAGAATCCCATTTATCTATCCGCGTGGATATATCATTTATCGGATTCGGGGCAGGGGAGCCCCGGTGAATGTTGGGGTTGCCGGAGAGATCATAGCCGGGATTTGGAGCAGTGATCACGTTGGAAATAAATCTTTTATTAGCGATTGGCCAAATTTTATTTCCATGTTTCAGGGTTTTCAGGAAAGTCTGGGCAAACAGGTAGCGCTTTCCTATATTGAAAATGGAAGAAGAAAAGAAATTGTTACCTATTACGATGGCACCTCCCGGGACCGTCAAATTCTTACCCGCTCGGAAAATATAAGCGATACGGTGACAGTGGTGGCCGAATCTATGTATGATTTCCTGGGTCGAAAGGTATTAAACTTTCTTCCCGCCCCCGATTACAACGGCAGTAAATACAGCAGCAGGTTGTCCTATGTTCAGAATTTCAATTTAAATCAGACAGGCCAACCCTATAGCGCGGGCGATTTTGATAAGAATCCCCTTGTGGGATCGTGTGCACCTTCGGCGCAGGAAGCCTTGTCGGCAGATGGCGCTGCGAAATATTATGGCAATGCATATGAGCAGACTGCGGAAAATAATCTTTGGAACCGGTTTGTTCCAGACGGGGAAGGTTATCCTTTTTCCATTGTGGAATATACCCGGGATCAGACCGGTCGTCCCAAATCTCAGGGTGGGGTGGGACCCCTGTTTCAACCGGGCACAGGCACGCATTTTACCAAAATGTTTTACGGCGCAGCTGACCAGGCTGATCTGGATAAACTTTTTGGGTATGAAGTGGGGTACCAAAAGTTTTACCGCAAAAACATGACCGTTGACCCCAACGGACAGGCGAGTTTCACCTATACCGATCCGGCGGGACGAACCATCGCCACCTCTTTATCAGGAGATGCTCCACCGAATATGGATCCGCTCAATCCCTCGCTTGGGTCAGTAATGGTTGAAGAAACTGATTTACTGGGCAATCTGGGAGGTACTTTGACCCCTCAGCTTGATTTGGATACCGACGCCAACTTCTACACCTCCAATGGAATGGCCCTGACCTATTCCGGCAACTATCTTTCTCCCACCGCATCCAACGGTGTAACCCTCGAATACGAAATGGTGGCATCATCCTATACAGATCCTTGTGTAAGTCAATCCTATCCATTTAAGTATAAACTCGACATTGGATTTTATGATCTCTGTGGAGAAGACCTGTTTGATGGTGCATATATGGATCTTCCAGTCCCTGACCCGGGATTGTCCTGGAGTCTGAATGAAGGAGAGGTGAATCTCGCTGAAATCGGAGAATATGGGATATACAAAAATCTTAGAATAGATGAGGATGTAATGTATACCCACCTTGCATCTTATATTGAGGATGCGATTTCATATGGTATTTGTATCACCGACAGTTCCAGTATAGCGGGCATTCTGGAATCCATGGCTGAGATCACCATGAACTGTTCGGAGGATTGTGACTTGTGCGAACAGAATGTGAATGCTGCTTTTGGCCTTAACGAAATAACCGAAGCTCAGCGCGATGTCTTACTTGCAGAATGTCAACTTCAATGCCAGGGATCAGAGCCCCTGTCACCGTGCCAGACTTTTTATGACATGATGTTGGCAGATGTCTCTCCCTACGGTCAATATGGAGATCCCTCGGGATACGATCCGACATCTGTATTCCTTGTTCGCATCAGTCCTGCTATTTTGGAATCGCTGCTTTCAGGACACTGGTATGATATCATTCCGATTACCGACCCAGATAATCAATATAAAAATCCGGATGGAACTGACAGTTGGATTGATGTTTCAGTGGATGGCGGCGTTTTTGATCCTCCTGTATTTAATGAAAACGTAAGCGACGATGTATGGATGGGTAATGCCATAGAAGGATATAAAACCCGCCCCTTCAATTTATTGAATGTTGAAGATTTCCTGGCCGTTTTTCAACCCAGTTGGACAAAAGTTCTTGTAAAATTCCACCCTGAGCATTGTTTATATGAGTATTGTCAGGCTGTGGAAGGCACTTCGGCAAATTTAGAATTCATCCAGGATTTGAATTATACTTCATGGGAACTATTATCACCTACACCTTTGCCCGATGGTATCATCCCATCATCTAATTATAGTTGTTATCAGGAATTGGTTGAGAATGATCCATTTTGGACCGGATTCGCGGCATCCACTCCGTGCGTTCCTAACCAAACCCTTACAGGAGAATTTATAAATTTTGGTTTAAGTGGCACCAATCCGTTTGTGGCTTCTGGTGGCCTTGCGAGTTTGTCTTTAGAATTCAAGGACAGGCTTGAGAACTATCTGACAGTAATATCTTCCGGTGGAACAGTAACAACCTATTCATTGAATCAGGTTGTGGCCATGTATAGTGAGTGCGGAGGCAATTACGGGTTTCCTGGATGTTTTTTGGGCCAAACGGGTCATACTATCAATACAGATGAAGAACGCAGCATGCTCCGGGATTTGTACCTGGGTGTGCGCACGGTATTTATACAGCGAGCTGGTTTGAGATATGCCCTGGCTAACGGTTGTTTCAACGAATGTATCGGAAATCCCAATGAAATGACGGCCAACGAGCTCGCCGGATTGTTAAGTGAAACCAGTCTTGGAACTTCAGTCTGTAACGGTGAGTACAGCTGGTATTTTGGCGGTAAAATGCGTCGTTATGGATTTCCGGCTGGGCAGATGGATGTGCCGCTGGTCTATGATGCCAATGCAGAAGGTATAGTTTATCCATACGGTGGAATATATACTCAGGGAGCCCAACAAGTAAATCAATTAACCGGTCTTTGCCCGATGGAATTTGAGTTGGTCAACTTTCTCCGGGACCTGATCGAAACCCATCATACTTTTGGGGCGAGAACTGGAAACGGCGGCTGGCAAATCATACAACTTGAAAGCGGAAACGACAATTATTTTGGTTTGACTCCTGCCCTTCATGAGGCCATCAATCCGGGTGGAGTAGAGGGGAATTATGGTATGCAGGCATCGGTAGCTGGAAGTGTCCTTACTTACCATTTCGTTCCTTTTGGGACTAACCCAACCCCTACTTGTTCAATTTCATTTGATCTGGAGAGTACGCCACTCACCTGGGGAACTTACAGTGCAATTGCCGTTCCAAATACATGGAGAATAGATCACCTGCTCCAGTATTCCTTTTATGAAGAGACAACGACAGAGGAGTTTGTATTCCATCTCACCGCCTCTGTGGTGGGCGCCACAGGCGTCATAGAGCAGGTGGTTCTGAAAGTGACTACTTGTATTGATTTGCGCGACGGCTGTGATTTCACCCAGGAATATTGTCAGGAGACAGGCCTTGCCGCAGAATTGGTTGAACTTCTTAATGCACTGATTGCACAGCCCTCTCAAACCACACTCAACTCTGCTGTGGGTGCTGCCCAAAATTTAAATGGTTTTTCATACCTGCTAAATAATGGACCAATCTCGAATTACCTGGGTATTGAAGCAAATCTGTTACAATACCTTCGGCAAAATAATAATGTGATTCTAATAGGAAAGGTAACCACACCTGGTCCCAGACATTACATCAGGTTACAACACCCGAATATTGCAAGTGTTTTAAGTGGATGGAGTCATATTCAAAGCGTTGTACCATCCGCCAACTCCTCTTCTAACCTTCGGTTATATGGTTATCAAAGTTCTAATAATTTGTATACCTATATTGATTTGATTGCTCAACGCGTATTAATCCCGGCAGTTGGTGCTACTCCCCAGACATATGAGCCCATTCTCTTCAATTGCGCCGAGTCTGCTGATTGCATTCCCGAAGAAGACGAATTGGATCCACTGGATCTGGTGGAAATGCTTACCTATTATATAGGTAATGGCAATTCGGGACCCGGGGGTTCCACTGTATTCGAGTGGACCACCACCATGCCTGGAGAACCATATTCCACTGGATTAACGGAAGGATTTTGGCTGTCTAATTTTATTACAACCCTATGGTTTGATCCGGACAGACCCAAAGATGAGAATATCACTGTTCTTGAAACCCAGGTTTGGATCACAGAAACGATTATTGAGGACGAAGATGGAAATCCCACGGGTGAATCTGGTTTTCAAATTAGTATTTATCCTCCAACAGGAACGCCAGGAGATACAATATCAGGTTGTGATTTTGATATAGAGTTTTTATCAGCTTATAGCAATCCATTACTTGATCCGACAAATTCCCAAGCCATTTTTCAAGGCTTCAATGCTTCGCTTCTCGAAAATGGCAATTACGATATTTATCCCGATCCCTCAGATCCCCATTCCTTTATATTCACATCCGATTTCACAGGCATGTTCCCGCCCTATCAATACGGAAACTATACCTATCGCATTACCTCAACCTGCGTGGAATTTGATTTCTTTGGATGCGATGACTGCGTGGATGACCCTGTTCCTGCCAATCTGGTGCAGTCCTGTCATGCAGCTTACGATGATTATGATGCTGCTATGATAACGTATGTAGATGGATACACCCAGACCCAGAATCCTCCCTCTGGCATATATAGCCAGCCCAATGAGAATGGAATCCTTCCCCTGTTTCCCAGTGAATCCGCCTTTTGCCACTTTGGTCTTGGACCACGGGTACAGCAGTACATAGATTATCTCGCGCAGATTACAGACCTCATTGATGTAACCAAGATCAGTTATGTCTGTTCGACAAGCGATGATCCGGATTTTACCTGTCTGTATTATGTGAGCATTGAAGAATTTGTGGCTGGTGAGTATCACCGAAGCCTTTATACCACGCCCGGCACTGGAGGCCAATTAACTTATTTCGATTTTATTGAGGCCATCAAAGATTTGAGCAATTCTGAGGAGTTGTTCATGACCCTGGCAGAATTCCATGGTGGAGGTTTTTCAAATTACTGTCTTGCCAATTATTTATCCACTATTACAGAAAATACGGAAATCGATTTATCTTCTTACTGTTCTTCAAACGGGGAGCTTCCCAATCCGGTGACTTATTGTCCCCAATATCAAACCCCCACTACAAGTTTGGTTAATTTGGTCCAGGCTTCAGGAGTGATTGAGGGTGAGCCGGGAGATGTATTAACACAATATTGTGCTGACCTGGGTGCAGAGATCACAGGTCAGAATACCTGGCATATCATGGAGAATCAAATCCAGACATTGACCCAGAATTTTATAAGCAATTATATGCAAATGGCCCTGAGTTCCGTTAAAGAGATGATGACGCGCTCGGGTAGTACATTTGAACAGCACTACACACTTTACTATTACGATAAAGTGGGCAACCTCATTAAAACTGTTTCACCTCAAGGCGTGAATACGACGAATCCACCCAATCCAGCAACTGTAGCCACGGATAGAGATGCAGGTGTTAGAACCACCGGTAGTCAAACCAGTCATACCCTTGCCACGGTTTATAAATATAACACCCTCAATAACCTGGTGTATCAGAACACCCCTGATGGGGGGGAGACCAGGTTTTATTATGACAAACTGGGCAGATTGATTGCCTCCCAGAATGCAAAGCAGAACTTGTCGAATCATTACAGCTACACCACTTATGATGCTTTGGGACGCATCATCGAATCTGGTCAGCTGGAGGCCACTGCTCCTCCGACGGGCGAGTTTGGTACAGGCTTTTATCAATATTTCCCTACCCAAATCACCTGGCCGGGAATGGTCAATGGGTCTAGAACAGAAATGGTTCACACCTCTTATGACGAGTCGCCCTCTTATGTCGCCACATTATTTGCGCCCGATGTCCAAACATATTTGCGTAATCGGGTAGCTACAGTGGCCTATATCCCGCTCGAGAATGGGGATGTGGAACATGCCACCCATTACAGCTATGATATTCATGGCAATGTGAAACTACTTCTCCAGGAATTTCCCGATCTGGAGGTGCTCAGCCAGAATGTAAAAAAGATCGCATATAAATACGATCTCATCAGCGGTAGCGTAAAAGAAGTCGCCTACCAACCGGGCAAAAACGATCAATTCAGTCACCGGTATTTTTACGATTCTCAAAACCGGATTACCCGCGCCACAACTTCAGATAATACCAAACTCTGGCAGGAGGATGCGCGGTATTATTACTACGCCCACGGACCTTTGGCCAGGATGGAGCTGGCAGAAAACCAGGTTCAGGGAGTGGATCATTTCTACACTCTGCAGGGATGGCTCAAAGGGGTGAATTCAGATGATCTAAGTGCACAAAATGATGTGGGACACGATGGTCTTTTCCCTTCAAACCGTCAGAAAATCACCACAGGCGACGCCTTTGGATACAGCCTGCACTATTTCGATGGAGATTATACCTCCCGAAAAACCTTTGCTCCGGGAAGCGGCTACGTCCAACCCATTGCCAATTACATATCAGCCTCCACCAACGGACTCCCCGCATACGATTTGTTCAATGGCAACATCTCGCGGATGAGTACCACAATCTATGCCAGCACCTTTGGTCAAGATGGGTATATAGCAAAAACCCCACAAACTGCTGTATATCGGTACGATCAGCTAAACAGGATCAAATCGGCGAAATACGCCGACGGATTTAATTCCGTGACAAATACCTGGAATGCCACCTTGGCGCAGAAGTATAAAACCGATTATACATATGATGCCAATGGGAATATTCTTACACTGAACCGCAATGGAAATATAGAGGCACAGCCCAAAATGGATAATCTTGTATATGATTATACTGCCGGGAGAAATAGATTAAGGGTATGTCTGGAGGCTATACAGCAAAGCGTGTATGATAACGATTTGCCGTATTTCCCCACCTATGATGCTTATATCTTAAATCCTCAGAACCTTTATGATCTTTATGAATATGATGCGATTGGTAATTTAACAACAGACCACAGAGAATTTATAAATATCAGTTGGCTTGTAAATGGAAAGATAAAAGATATATCCCGGTATGTTGGTCACGACATCCCGGATATCAATTTCACCTATGACCCCATGGGCAACCGCGTCACAAAATTACTCAAGACCCGAACCGGCAACACCATTGATCGCGATGACAAATGGTCCAAGACATATTATGTGCGCGATGCACAGGGCAATGTCCTGGCCACCTACGAAAGGCTTTGGATAGGCAAAACCACCTCAGGCTGGTCCAACAAAGACATCCT
>JBGTLS010000524.1:0-2656 GCA_041744015.1 Cryomorpha sp.
AATTAATGGTCCTTATGACGAACACAGCATGCACGTTGTAGGTCGTGGTCAGGGATATTTGATTTCAAATCGTACCAGCAGCCTGGATGGCAGCAATATTTTTAAAGCGAAATGGACGGTCATTGATCAGTTCTTTGGCAAGTTGACTGGACAAATTTCCAAAGCCGGCGACTTAACCGGTAGGGAAGTACACCTTATGGGCGAAGACGGTGCGATACTTCAAAAAACTGTAGTAGGTGCTGACGGGAAATTTTCCTTCAAACATATCAAGGGTCAGGAAACGTATCGCGTGGAGATACCAGATGCGGAGCTCCCAACAGGAAGCAGATTGCAGCTATTTGACGAAAAGGAAAAACTCATACAGGATGTTACATCTACTTCAAAGCGCGGATTTATGTTCGTATTGCTTACGCCAAAAGACTACATCTTGGAGCGTATAGCAGAAGAAGATGAAAGTTTGCTATCTGTAGATATTTTTGGAAAGCTCAACAAAGAAGAGGAAGGTTTTAAAATTATTCTGCTCGATAGTGATGGAGAAGTGGTAGCTACAACTTTCACAGCTTCAGATGGAAAATTCAAATTTGAATCAGTCAATCCGGATGATAAATACAAAATTCGTTCAGATGTGAAGGATGCTGCCAGTGCCATTCATATCCTGGATGGCAATGGAGAGTTGATGCAGACGATCCAGCCAGACGAGACAGGAGAATTCGTATACGTGCGTCTTAAACCTGAGGATGGTGTAATCACAATTACCAATGAACACAACAAAAGAGTGCGCATTTCCAATAAAGATCTCTTTGATATTGGGGTGGTAAAATACGACCTGAACAGTACAGAAATATTGGAAGAAAGCGGTCTGATACTTGACAAACTGGCATCTATACTCATTGCCAATCCGGACGTGAGTATTCACCTTTCCGGGCATACGGATGCCCAGGGCTCGGACAGTTACAATCTCGAACTTTCCGAAAGACGAATTCAATCGGCGGTGCGATATCTGGGGTCGCATGGAATTAGTAAATCCAGGCTTTCGGGTACTGGTTATGGTGAATCAAAACTGCTGAATCACTGCGGCAACGGAGTGGAATGCAGTGAAGAAGAGCACGCCGTAAATCGACGAACAGAGTTTAGTCTGCGTGAATCGAAGCAATAATTTAATTCATTCCGTGATACCTGATTTTATCTTATCAGGGTGACGTGGCCCTTCATTTCAAAGACATCGCCATATTCTTCCCGGGCTACAATGCGGTAGGCATATACTCCCGCTCTTACATAATATTCCGATCCATTCATACTTCCGTTCCACCCTGATCGGATGTCATCACTTTGGAATACAATGACGCCCCACCGGTCGAAAATTTCCATTTTGAATTCTGCAATATCTACGCCTTCTGCCCGAAAAAAGTCATTGAGACCATCCCCGTTTGGGGTAAAAGAATTGGGGACATAAATATTTCCGCGCACAAATACTTCCACTGAGTCTGTCTCAATGCATCCCTCAGGGCTTATTATCTCTGCATAAAAAGTTGTGGTTTCCAATGGATCAGCAACGGGATAGTTGCAATTAATACAACTCAGAAAAGGACTTTCCTGCCAGGTGATGGGATAGATACTGAAGGATTCAAGCATTACCTCATCACCATAATTAATGATTTGATTGTTTCCAGCCCTGACTTCTTCCCGGGGGTGAAGTCTCAGGTATTTTGTGGCAGTACCAATGCATCCGTCTTCATTTTTGCCCGTAAGGGTAATCAGTGTGCCATGCGCTATGGCTGCAGTCGTATTGGGAGCATTCGGATCTGCAAAAACAGAATTGGGTGTCCACCGGTACGAACTGCCACCGGAAGCCTGGAGAATAAATGGCATATTGTAACATACCACGCTATCTGTTTCAATTGAAACGGCAATCGCACTGGTTAGCACAGTGACGACCATTTCGTCTTCACCGCAAATATTTGTGCCTGTAACCGTATATGTGGTGTTTTCCGGTGGATTGGCACTGGTGGTTCCGGATGTTGGATTGCTCAGCCAATCTGTAGGGTCCCAGGCATATTCATCGGCCCCTGCGACAATCAGTTGTGTGGTTTCACCATTGCAGGAAACGTAGGTATCGCTACCGGTAAGATTGGGTGGTGGAGGCAATACGGTTACTTCCACCGACTCAACCTGTTCACAGCCATCTGCCGAAGTGATGGTAACACCATATATTGTGGTGGAACCAGGTGAAGAAATTGGCGAACTTATATCATCTGCATTCAGTCCGGTGGCGGGATTCCAGGAGTACGTTGCACCGCCCGTAGCCACGAGGGTCGTGGATTCGCCCGGACATATTTCTACATCTTCACTTACCGTGGCATTGATGCTTCCTACCGTTACCACCACACTTGCCACATCCGATCCGCAGAAAGTCGAACCTGTCACGGTATATTCAGTTGTGGTGTTTCCGTTAAAAACGGGGTTTGATACATTAACCGAACTCAAACCGGTGGGGGGTTCCCAAAGATATTCACTTGCACCTGATGCGAATAACTGTAACGTTTCTCCCGCACAAATCGCTTCTGGTTCGTCCACTTCCAGCGTGGGGATATCTGCTACATCCACTGTGATCATCACCGAGTCAGGAAGCAGACAACCTTCGCTGTCTGATGCGACA
>JBGTLS010000525.1:0-11124 GCA_041744015.1 Cryomorpha sp.
TTTCTGCAGAAACAGGAAAGCAATAACAGCAATAATTGAAGAAATTTTAAGAGAGAAAATCACTATCCCCGTTTTCATTTCAGATAAAATTAATAAGAATTTATCATGAACTGAAATCTTTGCGGGATTGGATGGATGTAATAAATAAAAGGTGGAGAAACCTGTTTAATCACTGCCTAGCACAGGGTGAATACACCCATCGAAATAGGGTGATTTCCCTATTGTCCATTCCAATGTCAGACCGTAGTTTTCAAGTCTCAAATCAATCAGCCGTTTTTATATCGACAATCAATCAAATAACCAAAAAGGCTACGTCACCGAAGTGCTATGACCCTTTCGTAAAATACCAGGCGTGGTAAGAACCACCGAAACATGTTGTTTCCGGTGGTTTTTTATTTGACTATTTTATCGAAAAGGGGAGGCTGGATAAGGCATCCAGCTATTTGATGCCAACCTTCATAGCATGTTTCTGCCTTTCAGTACCTTCGGCAGCTTTTCCACGTAAGTGACTCACAAGAACTTCCAGTCCTTTTTTATAAGAACCATTGTTGGCGATGATCACATCACAATGATCGCGATAAGGTCGCAGGTAGTTGCGATAACAAGGGACCACGTGATTCTCCCATCGGTAGCGGACATCCGTTTCCGGGTATCCGCGCTCCAATGCATCGCGCCTGAGCCTGCGTTCCAGTTTCACATCATCACGGGCATCGATATACACCTGCAAATCCAGTTTGGTCTGCAATTCAGAATAGTAAAACACGAAAAGACCCTCAATGATAAGTATCGGAGCAGGTAAAATTTCGATGAGACCGGGTGTGGCGTCCGGATTGTTAAACGTATATTCCTTTCGGTAAATGGGTTTGCCGGAAAGGAGCGTTTCCACATCGGCGGCAAAAGCTTCGCGATCAATGGCAGAAGGCAGATCAAAATTGATTTCTCCGCGGTAGTCCAGCGCTTGTAATTCGCGATCGAGGTAATAATTGTCCTGTGATACCACGGCGACCATGCCCGGCTCAAAACACTTACGTAAATCATTCAGTATTGACGTTTTACCAGAAGCGCTTCCGCCTGCAATGCCCACCAGATATGACATGAGATGTTATTTTTAAACCGTTTGCGCAAAAGTAGGTTATTCTGAAAGGAATTAAAACCACTGATTTCAATAGGGATTTGTCACAACATATTTAATGTGAATTGTTTGCATATTTTTGGGAGAACTATGTGTAAATAATATGTATTTTCAGTGCCATCGAAATCCATTTATGAAATTACAGATACTTTATTTTTGGGTCATCATTGTCATGTGTTTTGGATCAGATATTCATGCACAGGAAATTCTGACACAAAATCGCCAGGCCGCGATGCAATTTGTCCAAAAAGCTGAAATGGCGAAGCGTGGAGGCAATTACAACATTGCCATTGATGAGTATACCGCTGCAATCAAGACAGATCCGAATTATGCTGAGGCATACATGAAAAGAGCACTTATGCTCCAGCAAATGGGACGGTATGAAGAGTCGATGATCGATTACAACAAGGGAATCGACCTGAATCCTTACAGTGAAATATATTACGATCAGCGCGCCAGACTTCAGTTGTTACAGAGCGATTACAAAGGAGCGATCACCGATCTCGATCAGGCATTGTTACTCAGCCCGTATAACGATCGTCTGCTTGATACGCGCGCAGTAGCTCAACTTCAGACCAATGAATTTGCCGGTGCCCTCGCCGATCTCAATTTTCTCATTGAGTTAAATCCCCAAGACACCCTCGCCCTGCTCAAAAGAGCTATCACGCATATGCGACTCAATAATTACGAATTCGCGGCTGAAGATATCAATACCGCACTGGAATTGAATCCATATTCAGAATTGGTTTATGATGTGAAAGGCTTATTTCATTTGCACTTTAATGAGCTCGACCTGGCTGAAGAAGCATTCAATAAAGCTATTGATCTCAATACAAGTTTTTACCTTGCTTATTACAACCGCAGTGTGGTTCACAAAAAAAGAGGCAATATAGATGCTTTCATGTCAGATTTAAATACCGCCATTGCGCTGAATCAGGATTTTCCAAACGCCTTTTTTAACCGCGCGATAGCAAATAAACTTCTCGGAAACGAGGAGGCGGCTGTTGAAGATTATTCCCGTGCCATAGCGGTGAAAAGCGATTTTACCCAGGCGCTCTTCAACCGCGGTTTTTCAAAAAGCATGCTCGGAGATTATGCTGAGAGTTTGCCCGATTTCGATCGGGCTATTGAATCCAATCCGACGGATCCGACCATGTGGAATGTACGCGCAAACGTAAAAGCATTTTTCGGAAAATACCGCGAGGCTTTATCCGATTACGATCAGGCCATTACCCTTGATCCGGATTTTGCGGAAGCGTATTACAACAGAGGTTTTACACGCATTTTGAGTTACCAGACAATTGCAGGTTGTGAAGATTTGGAAATGTCGATGAAGCTTGGATTTTGGCAGGCAGAAGAAAAGATGCGCTACTTCTGCAGTGGACCCAAATGATTTTTCGTAAAATACGTATCTGTGAACAGAACTTATAAGAAAGTAAAAGCCCGAACCTCTGCGGTCCGGGCTTTTATATTTTATTCCTGGGTTCTCGGTTTCTAACCATTTAGCCCCGGAAGGACTCCTTTTCAGAAGCTGCCTCTTGCGAAGGCAAGTGAAAAGTTAGAAACGATAACCGGGTTGGAATTATCAGACATTTTACACCTCCTTTTAATTAATTTGACCTTGCAACAGGTGAAACCAAAAAACTTATGGCTCAGGGACTGCTGCCACCAACGCCTTGTTGGATTTTACTTACACAAGTAACGAAGAAATCACATGAAATGATACATTCTCCGTAGCACTTATCAACATCTGTTTGGGGAAAGAGTTTAAATCACTTTTACCGAAGCAAGAACGGATTCGAAAATATGCCGGCCATCTGTATTGCCCAACAACCCATCACAGGCCCGTTCAGGATGGGGCATCATGCCGAATACATTTTTGGTCGAATTGGTAACTCCGGCAATATTCTCAAGCGATCCATTTGGATTTGCATCTTTATTAAAATGCCCGTCCTTATCACAATAACGAAAAATGACCTGTTCGTTTTCATTGAGCTGTCGAAGCACTTCCGGTGTGGCATAATACCTGCCTTCTCCGTGTGCGATGGGAATTTTGAGGGCCTTGTCTGAATCCAACCCGGAAGTGACAATGGTGCTGCGTGTTGCCGGCTTAATATATACGTTTCTACAAATGAACTTATGGGATTCGTTGTGCAGGAGCGTGCCTGGAAGCAATCCGGCTTCGCAAAGAATCTGAAACCCATTGCAGATGCCCATGGCATATCCTCCCTTATTGCAATGATCGATGACGCTTTCCATTATAGGAGAAAATCGTGCAATGGCGCCCGAGCGCAAATAATCACCGAAAGAAAATCCACCGGGAATCAGAACAAAATCCGCCCCCTGAAGGTTGCTGTCCTTGTGCCACAAACGAACCACTTCCTGATTCAGGATAGATTCAAATGTGTAAATCAGATCTTCATCGCAATTCGAACCGGGAAAAATAACTACACCGAATTTCATGTCTAAATGAGGCTATTGGATTTGCGGGCAAAGATACCCAAAATTACGGCCGGCGGTTCACAACACACCTGTGAAAAGCATATGGATAATCGAGGATATCCACCACAAATAAAATAAGGTTTGAATCAATCGTTGACGCTTGTTTCCCGAAAAAAATATGGCACTAAATACCGCCACAGGTGCGGCTAAAAGAATACCCAAGCCGCTATTCTCCACCTTTATTCCCAATCCGTAAATTACAGTAATGAGAATAAGTGCACTCAACCATACGAACACTGCTTTGGAATTTTTTCGGTGAACGGTAGAAATATTCATATCCGAAACAAATCGGAAAAATCCGAATAGACAAATACCTCCAGTCATGAACAGGAAAGGCACCTGGGGTCCGTCTATATTTTCCACAGAAAAACCGATATTGCTGAAATCGTGGATCATAAACAATTCCATTTCGGGTAATACATCCACCCACCAAAAAACAACGGCAGTATACAGCACAGGAATAATAAGGCCCACAACAGGGACCACCCATTCACGGAAGTTGAATGAGCGCAACTGCATCAATCCAAGCCACAAGAGCGGAATCAAAAAAACAGACAGAGGTAAACAAATCACGGCCATTCCGAGGAGAAACCCGGAATCAAATAACATGCTCGTAGGTGTTGCGACCCTGTAAACTGTGAGAAGCCGTCGTAGTGAAAGCAGCAAAAAGAGCACTCCAAGTTGAACCGGATTGAAATAGACCCAGGAAAGGTCTGAGGTAGAAAAGAAGAAAAATACAAAAGCTGGAAAAAAATTCTCCTTATTCGCGAAATCGTGACGGTTGAATATGGAATTTAGTATACCCGTATTCAGAATGATCAGGGCCAAACCGAGCGCAATATGCACAGCCGGAAAAGGTAAAAGTAAACCGTGAAACCATTCAAAAACAGGGCCTCCGAGCACCATAGATGGATAAGTACCGAAGTAATGCGCGAGAATGCCCACCCCAATTGCGGGCAATACAAGAAATGCCAAAACCACAGGCCTGTTGGAGCCAAACAAATTGTGCAACATACCGGGCTAAGTTAGGACTTTTGACATGTAGAATTAATGGTTACTTTTGGCATCGAAAATTAAAGACATGCAAGACATCGTAGGACCTATTGGCGCATTGATTAAATGGACTTTTGATAAAGTTTTGGTTCCAATAGGAGAACTTCCGGCGGCCCTGAATCCCAACAATCTTTTTATTGTCATTATTGTTGTCGGTTTGGCTTACTGGCTCTATCTACAGAATAAGTTCAACAAAAAAGCGCGTCGCGAAGGAGGTTTGGAATAGATCTTATTTCAGATCAAACCCAATATCCCGACGGGTGTAGTTTCCTTCAAATTTTATTTTATCAATACCGGCATAAGTTTTTTGCAGGGCTTCCCCCAGGTGGTTTCCATAGGCTGTAACAGCGATAACCCGTCCTCCTGAAGTTCGTATTTCCCCACCTTCCAGTTGGGTTCCTGCATGAAAAACGATTGCTTCTTTTACTTCTTCAGTTCCTGAAATTTTCACACCTTTTTCAAACGCTTCCGGATATCCACCAGCCACCATCATGACGGTCGTTGCCACGCGATCGTCGATTTCAATTGGCTTGTTCTTAATATTTCCATCCGCAGCCGCGATGAGCAGATCGAGGAAATCAGATTTTATCCGCGGAATCACCACCTCCGTTTCGGGATCTCCCATTCGCGTATTGTATTCGATCACAAATGGATCGTCGCCCACTTTGATCAATCCGAAAAACAAAAACCCAACGAAAGGAATTCCATCACCTGCGAGACCTTTTACTGTGGGATCGACTATGCGATCCACCACTTTTTTCATAAAGATTGCATCTGCAAATGACACCGGACTTACCGCGCCCATTCCACCTGTATTCAATCCTGTATCTCCTTCCCCGATTCGTTTGTAATCTTTGGCTTCGGGCAGGAGCACATAATTCACGCCGTCGGTGAGCGTGAAAACCGACAGTTCAATTCCGTCGAGGAACGATTCGATCACCACCCGCGCGGACGCCTTTCCGAATTTGGCGTGCGAGAGCATCAACTCCAGTTCTTTTTCGGCTTCCGCCAAATCGGTTAATATGAGCACGCCTTTTCCCGCCGCAAGGCCGTCAGCTTTTAGCACATAGGGTGGGTGCGCTTTCCGCAAAAAAACTTTTCCCTTCTCAACCTCATCTTTTCCAAAAGTCTGATATGCCGCGGTAGGAATTCCATGTCGTTGCATGAATTGCTTGGCAAAATCCTTGCTTCCCTCAAGCTGCGCACCGGTCTTTCCCGGACCGATTATTTTGAGGTTTTTAAACTCTTCAAGACTTTCGAAATAATCACGTATGCCTTTTACCAAAGGAGCTTCTGGTCCAACCAGTAGCAAATCAATATTTTTTTCTGCTACCACGAAGGCAATTGATTCAAAATCTTCCGGATCGAGCACGAGGTTTTCACCAATCTGACTGGTGCCCGCATTTCCCGGCGCGATGTACAGATGTTCACAGCGGTGACTCTGGGCTATTTTCCATGCAAATGCATGCTCCCTGCCACCCGACCCCAAAATCAAAACATTCATGGTATTGCTTATTTTCTGCAAAGAAAGCGATTGAAAAGCAATTCGCGGGTAGGGTAAGAAAGCAAAAAAGGAGGCGCAAAGGCCTCCTAATACAAGTTAGATTATTGCGAGTTAAGCTTTCACACGCTTGATGCTGCAACCCAATTGACGTGTGCTGTTCGGCTCTATTTTAGCGCCTTTGACGTGGGCGTCAATAGCATTTTTCAAATAAGGTTGTTTCACGGAAGCCTTGGCGTCCACTGCATCATCGATGGCTCCGACATAAATGAGGTTCATATCGCCATCAAACAGGTAAACATGCGGAGTGGTAAGCGCTCCGAAAGCATCTGCCACCACATGCTTTTCGTCGAGCAAATAATATCCTTTCAATTTTTGATCTGCGTAGCGTTTTTTCATGTCAGCCATGCCATCACCGGCATCGCGTTTTGCCTCATTCGGATTGATCAAGGCCATTCCGATATCCGCTTTGGCGGCATAGTCGTGGAGTTCAGCGTATCGTCCTTCCCAACCTTCTGATTTCGTGCCGTTCCCAATCACGAATGGACAGGTATTGCAACTGAAAATAACGAGCAATCCATTCTTCTTTGCCACATCTTTCAGTGCCAATGATTTCCCCGATACATCTGTCATTTTCACATCCGTCTTGGGCGCTTTGGCACCGATGGCCAGAATTTCATTATTTGAATTGTTGAGTCCAAAAGCCAACAAACCAACTGCAACTACAAATGCGCTGAAGCCCATCATTATTCTCTTCTTCATATTGATATAGTATTTGCTCAAAAATAAGGTATTACCCAATGACAATGGTTCATGAAATATGTTAAATGACATTAATTCTAAGCACGTTCAGAAAGATAGGATTTCAAGCTAAGTCCAAAAAAAAAAAAGCAATCCATACGGATTGCTTCAATCATTTTAAATAGTTCAAACTAGCAATACTCCTCGTAAGCCATCCGCAGATTTTCTGCGATCATTTGGGCCGGCCGGCCTTCAATGTGGTGGCGCTCGATAAAATGAACGAGTTTGCCATCTTTGAACAAAGCAATTGCCGGAGATGAGGGGGGATAAGGCAAAAAGTACTGTCGTGCCCGGGCCGTGGCATCCGTGTCAAATCCTGCAAAAACAGTGGTGAGATTATCCGGTTTTTTATCGCCTTTCAGCGAAAGCTGAATACCGGGACGCGCTGCACCCGCCGCACATCCGCAAACCGAATTTACAACCACAAGGGTGGTACCTTCCTTTTTGGCCATTATTTGATCGACATCAGCGGGGGTAGTCAATTCCGTAAACCCAACTTTGGTCAGGTCCTCCTTCATGGGAGCTACTAAATCTGGTGGATACATATATTCTAAATTTTTCCCAAAGATACAATGTAATTAAACGGTATCTGATTGCCAACAGCAATGTACGTGATAAATATCGTCTATCTGTTTTTTCTTCTGGCTTCAAAAAAACGTCGCAACAAGGCTGCTGAAGTTTCTCCCAAAACGCCTCCTGCATATTTCGTCCGCGGATGTAATACGGGATCCGTCAAGAGGGTAAATCCTTTTTTCTCGTCGTAAGCCCCAAAAACAATTTTTCCAATCTGCGCCCAGGCCAGTGCTCCGGCACACATCACACAAGGTTCGAGTGTGACATACAGCGTGCATTGCTGCAAATATTTTCCACCCAGGTAATTGGCCGCGGCAGTAATTACCTGCATTTCTGCATGGGCGGTTACGTCTGTAAGTCTTTCGGTCAGGTTGTGCGCCCGGGCTATGATGCGCCCCTCGCACACCACCACCGCCCCAACCGGCACCTCATCGGCGTCGTAGGCCAATTGCGCCTCAAGCAGGGCTTGCTTCATGAAATGTTCGTCGTTGTGGGGTTCGATCATGGCTGTGACATGTACTAAGTACCAAGTGTTAGGTATTAATAATCAGATAGATAAAATATCTCCTAAGAAATAGTATTATCTCCAACTCAATTGTTGCAAAGATCGCATTTAACTCCTTTTATATCGTATTGACAGTACAGGTCACTTCAGTTGACTAAACCATAGATTTGAGAAGTAGAAATCCTTTGGCTCACTCAGGTGCTTCCGCTTCTTTGTATGCTCAAAAATTGTTTCAATTGCCGGGCGGCTTTAGCCCCGGCAATGAATGGCCAGGATTTTGGGATTTAGCCCAACCAGAATGACAAATATTTTCAGATGAATTTAGCCGAAATAGGTGGTTGATCAGTGTTATTTCAATTGCCGGGCGGCTTTAGCCCCCGGCAATAAATGGCCAGGATTTTGGGCTTTAGCCCAACCAGAATGACAGATATTTTCCAATGGCTTTAGCCGAACTTTCTCACCCCCGGCTGCTTTATTTGTATATATTTGAGTGTAAACCGAATACAGAAATATCAGCCTTGAAAAACTTTTACAGCATACTCAGTATTGCCCATCAGGCAGGCAAGACCATTGCCAATTTAGACAGCATTCACATTCAATCTATCATGGCAATCGCAGAAAACAACACCGCCGGGAAAGCCGCCCAAAAAGCCCAAAACGCCTTGTGCTTTCATTATGATATATGCTACGATGCGCAGGGACAACCCAAAAGCAATACATTACCGCGTGCTCCAAAGCCCACATATCAGGAATTGATTTCCCAAATCAATACAGCAACCGCCTACCCGAATCCCACTGATCAGCATGTGACTATTGCCTACACACTACTACAAGCAAAGGAAGAAACCTATTTGACCGTAATAGATAATCTAGGAAGGCCAATAGCAAACCGTACACTTGGCGAAGTTTATGAAGGTCAACAGCTCATTGACACTCGCAAACTTGCCAATGGAATTTATTTCTATCGTATTACACAAGAAGGACAAGAAGTAGGCGAAGGGAAATTTGTAGTGACACACTAAACCATGCGAGGCATTATAACTGCATATTTAATAGGCATCACCTGTGCATTTAGTGGGAATGCACAGGTGATTGCTTATGAAATTGATCCTACCTTCAACTCCGAGTTATTGCTTAATAAGGGAAACGTCAGCGACATCCTTCATACTGAAACTAATCAATTCCTGGTTATGGGTAGTTTTAATTCGTGGGATTCGCCAGTCTCCAGTTCAGCTCTCATTAACAATAACGGAGCGTTGTTTCACGCGGCTAATTTTGCAGGGGCAAAAGTAGAAAACTATAAAGGTGACTATCTTCAATACGGTAGTGATTTGAACAGGTTTAGCGTTCCGGGTGGTGGATTATATGACCTATTTAAGTTTGAGTTTAAAAAACAAGCTTTTACCGGCCCCCTCTCAAACGTAGCTTTGGACGCCATGGTCATGCCCGATGACAACATCCTTGTAGCCGGTCGATTTTTTACCGACAGCACCCTGATGGGCACGGATCAGAGCCATCTTGGCCTGCGCCAGCTTTGTATGATCGACTCTACAGGAGCGCCTGTGGCGGACTTTCCCATGCTCAGGTGTGCCTGGCCAACGAATTCGCAGATACATACCATTCATAAACTCAGTACAGGACAGTATATTATTGCAGGTCGTTTTGAAGAAGTGGAAGGTCATCTAACCAATTGTATTGCTCGTTTAAATGCCGACTTCACAGTTGACACAGAGTTTGTAAGTCCACTTTTAAATTCGGCAACGTCTATTGTAAGATACATAGACTCGCAGGATAGAATTTGGATATTTTTCGAATATGGCATTCTAAACAATAATCCCAACAACGCTATATTACATGCCCGATTATTGGCTGATGGGAGTGTTGATCAATCATTCAACATCCCTGTACTTGAAAACCGTATCGGGAATACGGTTTACAATACCTCATTCCCGGGAGTTTATGAAGACAGTGATGGAACTTTCATTTTGTCTGGAGATTTTACGCATTACAATGATACTATGTGCAATCGCCTTGTGAAAATATATGACAATGGTCATTTGGTCCACGGAGCTTTTGAATTGATGGGTGCGGACGAAGCCGTTTGGGGAACCTGGATGGCCAATTTCGGGCCCAATATTGCAGTGATCAGACCACTTCCGGATGGAAAACTACTACTTGGCGGCCGATTTTCCTCCTTCGGCGGTGAGCCATACAGCTGCCTTGTGCGCCTCCAACCCAATGGCTTTGTTGGAATAAATGAGACGTATTCCAACCGCATCACAATGAAAGTATGGCCGAATCCCGCACATCAGGTCATTCAATATTCTGTCGGGAGCTCTGCTGTGAAAGCCACTATATACGACCTGACAGGGAGGGTGATAAGCGGCGAAAATGTAACAGGTACCAACGGCACTGTTGATGTAAATCTTTTACCGGATGGACTCTATACGCTCAGCATACGCACTGAGAATGGAATGGCTGTTCAGAAATTTGTAAAACAAAACCGATGAGACCAATTCTACTAATCATTTCTGTTTTCTGCGGAAGTTTTTCCGCCCATTCACAAAACTGGACGCCGGTTTATTTCAATGAGGCTGCCATTTTTCACAACAATCAGGGGGAAGAACACGGCCTCTATCTGGATACTTTGTCTTATTCGGGAGATACGCTTGAGGGAATTTTTATGCTGCGGGCTGGAGAGGATGTGCAATGCCCAACCAGTGGCGATTGTTACCCGGATTGCCTAAGACTCGCCGCGTTTTTTCTCCAATACAAAGCCGTTTTTTATCCCGATGGCATGGTGGAATTTCAAAACCCGGATACCTTCCTCATTCAGACCACAGCCCTGTTGGATGAGAGTTGGATTTTCGGCGCTGATGAAAATGGAATGCCCATCACAGCCACTATAAGTCAGATGATGGACACCACAATTCTGGGTGAGCCCGATTCATTGAAAGTAATCAGCCTGGACAATGGGGGTGAAATATTTCTCACCAAATACCACGGGCTCGTGAGAACTGTGCAGGACAATGACACCATATCTCTAACCTCCATTCC
>JBGTLS010000526.1:0-2032 GCA_041744015.1 Cryomorpha sp.
GAAATATTTGAAGCCGATCCTGATTTTATTCCTGGTTTAAACACAGGCAGGCAGTTAACCAAAGAAGGTGAGGATAGAAACACACTCTCAAAAAGAATAGAGGATTGTATTGAGAAGAAAATTCCCTGGGATGAGGAACTGCAAATAACCACGATGAAAGGAAACGCGAAATGGGTGCGTACCATTGGCGAAGCAGATATTGTTCAGGGAAAACGTAATAAGTTGTATGGCAGTTTACAGGACATTACGGAACGAAAAAAAACAGAGAGCGAACGCGTTAAAATGACCGCCGATTTAATTCAGCGCAACCGCGACCTCGAACAATTTACATTCATCATCTCACACAACCTTCGCGCACCCGCAGCCAACATTATCGCCTGCACTGAAATTTTACAAGATGAAGCGACCACACAACTGGAGGAAAAACAATTACTCCATGGACTTTCTAAATCCGCAACTGCACTCGATGGAGTTATCAAAGACATCAACACCATCTTACAGGTAAAAAGTGAAGTCAACGAGAAAAAAGAAGTCATCATCTTTTCAAGACTGGTTGAAGATATCATGATTAGTATCGGCCATATTATCGACAAACATCAGGTGCGCATTGTATCTGACTTTTCAGAAGTTGACGAAATATATTCACTTAATATTTATATGTACAGCATCTTCTATAACCTCATAAGCAATAGCCTGAAGTACTGTAAGCCAGACGAGCAGCCGCGCATCGAAATAAAAAGCAAAAAAGAAAAAGGTAAAATAATTCTCACTTTTAAAGACTACGGATTGGGACTTGATATGAAAACACAAGGCCCAAAAATTTTCGGGCTTTACAGCCGCTTTCATTCACATGTGGCAGGCAAAGGAATGGGACTATTCATGGTAAAGACACAAGTAGAATCACTCGGAGGAACAATAACAATTGACAGCGAACTCAATAAAGGAACTGAATTTACAATCGTATTTGAAAACCAAATCTAAATTGACACAATGGCAAAGCGGTTCCTCCTCGTTGACGATGAACCATTGAGCAAATTCATCCCGATATTGACACGTAAAAAATTACGCTGAGAGGTGATGCTCAGCCAGCTGCCGAGGTGGAGATCGGCGGAAACGGTATTGGGATAGGGTTCGATGAATACCGCCCGCTCTCTTTCAAGGCCCAAGGCCGATGCAGTGTGTGGTGGGTAGTGGGTAGTGGGACGGGTTCGCCGGAAATCTGATGTTCAACACATTCATTGGGGTGGTGGGATGTAAGGAATCAGGCATAAGGCGTAAGGTGAAAGGCGTAAGGTGCCTTTGCCTGAGTTTGTGCGCCGCCGAAGAACGGTTGGTGCACCGGGGGCTGTAGTGGGCTGGCGGGGACGTGCAGGGACTATTATAACCATGACCGCAAGGGTCAGGCTACATATGCCACCCTTTCAGGTTGGGTTCATTCGCTACGTTTTCATTTTCAAAGTGATATCACCAATATTATACGAATACACAGCAACTGGAAGGAAAGTAAATACAATGGCGCCTACTTCTTTTACACCCAGCATGTCACGAGAGGTAACGAGGGCTTTTTCAAAACCATTCGCCTTGCAGAATTGCACCATACTCTTTAATTCATGCGGCCTTTCGAAATAGCGGTTGCTCCACTTTATTTCCACCCCCCACACGGGCTTAAATCCTTTGTCATCCACCAAAACCAAATCCACTTCTCCTTCATTTCGACCATCTTTCCAACGGACATAAGTCAAATCGAGTTTTTCGCGATGCATCCATTGCGAAAGCACGGCGGTTTCGACCATGTTACCCATTTCCTTATCAGATTCGGAAACAGGTGAAAATAAAGCTGTGCGCAATGACGGATTGGTCAAATAAACTTTAAATTTCGTTACCCTTTTGAACCTTTTGGCATTTACATCTACTTTATTCAACACCTTAATCAGGAAAGCAGACTCCAGGTACTCCAGGTATTTTTTTAAAGTATCTTTTTGGATACTACTTTCATTTGACATCGTTTCATACGAAAATTCATTGCCCGTGT
>JBGTLS010000527.1:0-13217 GCA_041744015.1 Cryomorpha sp.
GTCATGTGATGCCACAAAAGCAAATTGTTCAAGTTCAGCATTTGACAGAGCGAGTTCTTTGGCCCTTATGTCCAATCTCTCATTCAATTTTTGAAGTGATTCTTCAAAAGTTTTTCGCTGGGTAATATCCATCATGGCACCGACCATTCGTATGGCCTTACCATTTTCATCACGAATAGCTACTCCCCGATCTATTACAAAGGCATATTCTCCCGAGGCTTTTTGATAACGATACTCTTGTTGCCAATTGAACTTTGCAGGATCCTCAATCACTGCGTGCAAACTATCCATCACTTGTTTGAGATCATCTTTGTGTATGAATTTCGTCCATGCTTTTAGGGTGGGGATTCTGCCTTGGAGATTGTAACCGAAAATGGTATTGAATCCTTTTCCCCAGAAGAGTGTGTTGGTCACAATATCCCAATCCCATATCGCATCATTGGTTGCTTCGGAGACTTTTTCGAATCTTTCATTCGATTGTCTGACACGCTCTTCAATTAGTTTTCTTTGACTTACATCTTTAAAATAAACAGATAAGCCCAATGAGGAAGGGTAGGCACTTACCTCAAACCATTTTTTCTGCCCAGGATAAAACGCTTCAAACGTCGTCGTTTCTCCGGTCTTCATAGCGTGCCGGTATTGTCGACCGAATTCCAAATCATTGGCATCGCCAAACACCTCCCACAAATTCTTGTTCAGAATATCCTCCCGTTTTGTATTGAGAAAATATTCTGCTTCTTTGTTCCAGTAGGATACTGTGAAATCGCGATCCACGGCAAAAAAGGCGTCACCAATACTTTCGAGGATTGTGTTTTTTTCTTCAAAAGCTTTGAGAACATCCATTTCGGCAATTTTGCGCGTATGGATATCCTGAAAGCTTCCAAAAATTTTGATACATCGGTTGTTCATTCTTTCAGATTGACCGATGCACCGTATCCATCGCGGTTCGTTTTGTGCGGTGGTGATTAGCAACTCGAGATCAAAGTCGACACCATTTTCAATGAGGTTAGTGACTGCATTTTGTATTTCTATTTTGCTCTGTTTGGTGTAAAACTCAAAACCTCCGGAAAGTGAGGGATCATACTTTTCGTCAACCCCGAGAATTTCCCTGGTCATGGAAGACCAATACATTTCGTCAGAATTGTTCTCATTAAGGAGCATTTCCCAGCTACCAATGCGCGCCAGCAACTGTGAGCGCTCCAGGAGCACTTCAAGTTCTTTCTTTTCGCTGATATCTATGAGCAGTGAATCCCAAAGGATGCTACCATTTTGCATTTTTTGAGGGGATCCAAAACCTTCCAGCCATAGAATCTCACCATCAGGTCGGCGGCTGCGATATTGACAACGCCATCTTTCCATTGTATCGGCAGAATGAAGAATGGTTTCCATCACATGGTCGAAATCTCCTCCGGCCCGGGTTTGATTCCACACAAGGTTCACATCGTTCATACATTCTTCTGCCTGATATCCCCAGAGTTCGAAAGCACCTTTTGTCAAATTTAGAATCTCACTTGTACCATCCGCATGTAAAAGGAATTGATAAATCACCCCTGGCACATTGTCTGCCGTATTTTTAAGGCGCATTTCGGCCATTCGTTTTTCATGTATATCCTGAAAACTACCATATAAACGAACACATTTTCCATCTCTTAATTCCGCCTTGCCGATGCTCCTTACCAAACGTTCATTTCCTTTGGCCGTGATGATGGCCAGTTCAAAATCCCAGGGAGTTCCATGCGAAATAGCGTCTTCAATATATTTTTTTACCTGGTCTCTTAAATCTTCGCGATAGAAGTTGATTCCTGAATCAAGTTCAGGTTGGAAATCTTCCGGAACTTCATGAATCTCTCTGGTAATACGCGAATGATACACCGTATTATTGATCAAATCGACCTCCCATCCACCAATTCTGGCTAGGCGGTTGGCATTATCAAGCAAATCCTGCAGCTCTTTTCTTTCGGTGATATCCCGGCCATAAGCAAAGGAAAATCCATCTTCGTTGTTTAATCTTGATGCGCTCCATGAAATCCAGCGATATTTCCCGGATTTGGTCATATATCTGTTTACCAATTCCTCTCCCGGAAGCTGGCCTTTTACTATTTCCAGATAGGCATTCTCGGTATTTTTCTGGTCATCCGGATGCATCAGGCTTTCAATTGACAGGGTATTTAATTCCTGCGCATCATATCCCATCAGATTTGCAAAAGCGGGATTTACTTTTAGAAACTTTCCATCATCACCGATGATGCAAAGTATGTCGGGAGAATTTTGAAAGAGCTGATTTAATTCATCCTCCAATTGTTTTCTCTGGAGTTCAAGACCCAGGGTTGATTCGAGTTCTTTGAAGAAACTTTCGTAAAATTTTAGTTGATCACTGGTCGAATCTGTAGCGAAAATGAGAACCCCAACTACTTCTTTGTTGTGTATCAGGGGCAAACCCAGCGCGGATTTGAGACCTGCTTTACCTGCCCCTTTTTTCCGCAAAAAGGCTTTCTTCCGTTCTATTTTGTCCCATACAGCGGTTTGTCCCTGACTCCATACTTCTCCGGCGAGCCCTTGTCCTTTTTTCAAAGATTTAATAAATCCGTCTTCTTTGTAGAATCTCCGGGTGGCTGGTGTTTTCGGAAAACTGGCAGCAAGATTTATTTGTTTTTGGTCAGCGCTCACGAGCCAGGCTTCCGCCAAAATAAAGTCACCGAAGCGGAGCAGATGCTGAAGAACATTTTCCAGTGTGGATATGATCGAATCACCAATGTTAAACATTTGACTTATTTCTCCAATTAACCTTTTTTGAATTTCCGCATTTTTCTGCGTGGTGACATCACGTTGAATAGCAATCCAATGGGTAAATTTCCCTGAATCATCAGCGATCGGACTTACCGAAAAGTGGAACCAGAAAACTTCTCCGTTTTTGCGATAATTCTGGAGGGTTACTTCGTACGGATTACCCTGACGCAGGGCTTCTCCGAGTTGTTTTAGATCATTCGTATTCGTTTTTGGTCCCTGCAAAAGTCGTGGAGATCGACCGATAACTTCTTCCGAGGTGTATCCGGTGATTTTGGTGAAGGCTTCATTGACATATATAATGTGGGGTCCGGTTTTACTGTTTGTATCCACGTCGGTAATCAATACCGAATCTGTGGTATTGGTAATCACGCTTTCCATCAACCTAAGCCTGCTTTCTTCTTCCTTTTGAGCAGTTTTATCGCGCAAAACGCCTATCATACGCTTCGGCTTTCCATGCGCATCCCTGATTAAGTGGCCAATTTCTTCCACCGAAGCATAAGCGCCATCGGCGCGCAAAAACCTAAATTCTTTCGTCCATTTGTTGCGTTGCGGATCGGACCAGAACTCCATCCACGGTTTATTGTTTTTTTCTAAATCTTTGTGATGTGTCAAATTAACCCATGTGTCCAGCGTGAAATCCTTATCTGCGAAATTGTGTCCAAATAACCGCGTGAAGCTTTCTCCCCAATTGAATTTATCATTTTCTACATCCCAATCGTAAATGGCATCATTGGTGGCCATATTCACAAAGTTATTAAGCTCATTGCTGGCCAATAAAGCCCGGCTTTTCAAATGATTTTCGAGTACGATGCTCAACAGACTGGCAGATCTTTCAAAAAGCGTTAAATCATTCTTTAAGGGTTCTTTTGCTTTGGGATAATAATGCGTCAGTGTGGCAATGACCTTTCTGGAAGAATCGAAAATGGGTGTAGACCAGCTGGCCTGAATTCCATTGGCACGCGCTATTGTTTTGTTTTTTTTCCACAATGGATTGGTTGCGATATCATCGGCTATGACCTTTTTTCCCGAAAGGGCAGCCGCACCTATAGTCCCGGAAACAGGTTCCAGCGGAATATTGTCTATCGCTTTCAAGAATTTAGGAGGGAGAGAGGGAGAAGACAGGTTGACCAATTTATTTTCTTTTACCAGAAAAACCGATGTCTTCATATCCACATAGATTTTTTCAAGTCCGGTCAGATAGGCTTCGAGCTGATTTGTAAGATCGGACTGAAACATGATGGAATCCTGCATCAGATTGTGCTCGAGCAATTCAATCTCCCTGTTAATTTCCTTTTCAGTTACATCATTGCAAACCACCATCACACAAGGTTGATTCTTGTATCTTATCTTCTGACCGGAAATGTCCATTTTCATGCGGTCACCATGTTTTGTGATGTGGTTGTGAATCCCAAATCGTAAGAGTCCTACCTTTTGGTCTATATCTTCGTGTGCCTGAATCAATTTTGGAATGTATTCCCTGGGACGAAGTTGAACAATCGTCATGGAAAGGAACTCCTCATCGGAATATCCATATTTCTCTTTGGCGGCAAGGTTTACATCTAAAATCTGAAAGGTTTCAAGGTTGTAAATCCATTTCGGCAAAGGGCTGTAATTGAACAAGTCCCTATATTTTTCTTCAGATTCACGCAGCCTTATTTCGGCATTCACACGCCGGGCGCTGGACTCGAGCTCTTTATTGTTGGCGTGAAACTCTTTTTTGGTGCGTTGAAGCTCTGCTTTCAGGGATTGGAGTTCCGCATTGCGGCTCTCCATTTCTTCAATATGAGCTTGTAAATGTTTTTTTGTAGCGGATAATTCCTGTTCGAGTTCCTGAATGCGTTGGTCTGCGGGCGCGAGGGAGCCTGCTTTGGTGTCTACACCTGGGTTCCGGTCTTTTTCTGACGTCTCCTCCCCGTCAGAATTGTGATGGAGCAGGTGATCGAGAATAGCAAGACCCATTTCTTCCGGAGAAAGCACAGCGTCTATCTGCCCTGTGAGAATGGCAGATGCAGGCATTCCATCATATTTGGCCGTTTCCGGTTTTTGGACGAGGATATAGGCATCCCTCTTTTTTAATTCTTTGATTCCTGCCGAACCATCGGTACCTGTACCGCTGAGAATCACGCCCACAACGTGAAATTCTGTTTGTTTTGAAAGGGATGTAAACAATACATCCACCGAAGGTTTGGGTCCGATTGGCTGTGATGGTTTCTGAAGGTTTATCCGCTTCTCAATAACCGAAATTTCATTGCCTGGCGGTGTTATGTATACTTTGTTTGGAACCAGAATTTTTCCGTGTTCAGCTTCCACCACTTTTAATTTTGTTTTATTACTCAGCAACTGCACCAGAAGGCTTTTATGTGTTGGGCTTAGGTGCTGAGCAACAACTATGGTTGTATCGGGAAGGACGGGAAGGTATGATAGAAAATTTTGGAGGGCTTCCAATCCGCCAGCTGAAGCTCCAATTGCAATGATATTCAGTTTTTTAACTGAAATCGATTTTTCTGATTTATTGTGTGCAACTCGTTTCTTCATTTACAGGAATGAGCAATGGGATTCTAAAGTTATCAAATATGCCGTTTTTACGTGTGGTTTTAACACTCCATAAAGGAGGGTTATTACAAGCTAAATTCGTACGATAATGATAAATCCGTGCCAAAGGGTTCGATATTAATCTCCTTTGATACCTTTTTGTTTGTAGAATTTGTTTTATCTGAAAGATTTATGTTTTCATCAGTCTTTTTCATTCTGCTTATGGGAGTAAAATATAAATTGGGCTAAATGTCATTGACTTCCCAACTATTTTTGCATAATTTGGCAACTTCAAAAGACAAAATTTAAAATTTTGTAACCCAGCTTTCTATATGGATTCCGCCCAGGATTCACCATCCCATTACAATACCGGACTTTTTTTTGAATTATCTCAGGACCTTCTAATCATAGCCGGATACGATGGTTATTTCAAGAAGGTAAATGCGGCCGTAATCAATACGCTGGGTTATACGGAGCGGGAAATGTTAACCTCGCCCATTCAAAATTTCATTCATCCTGATGATCGATCGATGACTGCCCGCAAGCGTCACGGCCTTCGAAAAGGTAAAAATCTATTAAATTTTGAAAATCGCTATCTGACCAAAAATGGAGATATCGTTTGGCTGTCGTGGACGTCTATTCCCCTTGAAACAAACGACCTGATTTACGCAATTGCCAGAAACGTTACACACAGAATAAATATAGAACAGGAGCGAAATATTTTGCTTTCGAGTATGACGCGGAATATTGCGGATTTAAAACACCTGAATTACCGTACAGCGCATGATTTGCGCACACCCGTAAATAACTTATTGTCCGTGGTAGGTCTGATCAAAATAGAAAAAATCAGTGATGAAGAGACCAAAAATCTCATAGAAATTGTAAAGGTTTCGGTAGATGCTATGAAGTCTACTTTGAATAGCCAAATGGACCAAATATCAATTGATGGAAACATTCAAATTCCGTTGAAGAAAGTTGTTTTTGCAAAAATTTTGGAGAAAGTGAAAAAGGCAATTGGTTCTTTGATTACGGTCGAAGGCGCTAATATCATGGTCGAATTTTCAAAAGCACCATCCGTTTTGTTTAATGAATTGTATCTCGAAAGTATTTTTCTAAATCTCATTTCAAATTCTATAAAATACAGTCGTGAAAATATTCCTCCCGTTATCAGTATTACGTCATCGGAACTGGAGAACGGCGTGCAACTGGTTTTTCAGGACAACGGTCAGGGCTTCGACATGGAAAAAGTTAAGGACAAAATTTTCGGATTTAGTCAGAAATTTCACAACCACAGCGAGAGCAGAGGAATAGGTCTTTATTTGGTTTATACTCATATTACAAGTCTGGGTGCGAAGCTCGCATTGGAAAGTGAACCGGACAAAGGAGCCCGGTTTATCATTACTTTCCTCAACCGCTGAGTTTAATGAATTCTTTGCCTCACGGTGTGTAAATCATTTAAGGGGATTACTACATGGTAAAAGCAAGACCATTTCCTGGCATCTGAATGTCTTGTTTCCCAAATCATAATTCCGACATTGCCCCCGAAAACATATACTTATGTCAGATATTGAAATTGCCCAGGCTGCAAAACCGCAACATATTGATGTGATAGCTTCCCGACTCGGAATTGACGCAGATATGCTCGATCACTATGGCCGGTACAAAGCCAAGGTGACCCCTTTTGGCGATAAGCCACTGAAAGGAAAACTGATACTGGTGACGGCTATGACACCAACACCGGCAGGAGAAGGCAAGACCACAGTATCCATCGGCCTTTGCGATGCGCTCAACGAAATTGGTGCTCACGCTGCACTTGCCCTTCGGGAACCATCGTTGGGACCTGTATTCGGTATGAAAGGCGGTGCTACCGGAGGCGGTTACAGTCAGGTGATCCCCATGGAAGACATCAATTTGCATTTTACCGGTGATTTTTCGGCGATTGAAAAAGCCAACAACCTGCTCGCGGCACTGATCGACAACAATATTCAGAGCAAGTCGCGCAATCTCGGTATCGACCCGCGCACAATTGGGTGGAAAAGGGTGATGGATATGAACGACCGAAGCCTGCGTGATATCGTAATCGGCCTCGGTGGCACGGGCAATGGTATTCCGCGCCAATCGGGATTTAATATTACCGCCGCGTCGGAAGTCATGGCCATTCTATGTCTGGCAAAAGATTTTGAAGACCTGAAACGACGATTCGGGAATATTTTTATAGGGTTTACATACGACAAAAAACCAATTTACGCCCGGGAGCTCAATGCCCCCGGAGCCATGGCTGCTCTGATGAAAGATGCGATCAAACCCAATCTGGTGCAGACCCTTGCGGGAAACCCGGCATTTATTCACGGCGGTCCCTTTGCCAATATCGCACAAGGCACCAATTCTGTTATTGCCACGAAAACAGCGCTGCAATACGCTGATTTTGCTGTCACCGAAGCGGGTTTCGGCAGCGATCTCGGAGCTGAAAAATTTATGAATATCAAATGTCAGAGTGCCGGACTTTCACCTGCGGTTATGGTGGTAGTGGCGACCATACGCGCTCTGAAATACCACGGAGGAGTGGCTTTGGACAGACTCAAAGAACCCGATCCCGGAGCCGTAGCTGCTGGACTGGCAAACCTGGAGAAACACCTTGAAAACAGGCTGGTTTATGGCGTTGAGGCCGTTGTCGCCATCAATAAATTTGTAAGTGACACCCCAGTGGAAATTGAAGTGGTTGTGAAGCGCTGTCGCGAAATAGGAGTGGAGGCGTACCCTGTGGATTTCTGGAAAGATGGAGGAAAAGGTGGTTTAGAACTTGCGCATTGTGTTCAAAGGATTGCGAAGAATAATCCTGCTCCTTTCACGCCAGTTTACGATCATGCCTGGAGTGTGGAGAAAAAAATGGAAACCATTGCCAAACGCATTTACGGGGCAAAAGATATATCCATTAGTGCTCAGGCAGGAGCGGATATCAGGAAAATAGAATTGCTCGGACTCTCCGGATTGCCTGTCTGTATGGCAAAGACCCAAAATTCACTGTCAGATAATCCAAAAGCGCTTGGACGACCGGAACATTTTGAGCTGAACATACGTGAAATCGAAATTGCTGCGGGTGCCGGATTTTTAATTCCCATTACGGGTACAATGATGCGTATGCCTGGCCTGCCCGCCGTGCCGGCGGCAGAGCAGATCGATATCGACCGCGATGGTCAGATTTCGGGTTTATTTTAATATGGAGATCGGTTTTATTGAAACAGGATTGATAATTTCCCCGATGGAATGGTCTGAAATATATTTAATGGGGTCCCAGGACTTCAATCGTTCCCCAAACTGAGGGAGGCATCTACAGATTTTAGAAAAAAGGCAAAAGATAATTTTAACGACTCTGCATCAAATAAGAGTTTAATTTGTTTAATAAAATATATTAGACTGATATTTAAAATATTGTAATGAAGGAAATTTTGTAAAAATTAGATTTAACATTTGAATGCACGCCCTTTGAGTCATTGAAGGAGAATTGCCGGGACAATCCTGGTTAGTAAATCTTCAAAACTAAAATATTATGAAAACTTTAATTGCAGCAGTTTTATTTAGCTCGGCGACAATACTTTCTGCGACAGCTCAAACTGACAGAAATCAAACACCGACGCAAACTCCGGGACAAACTCAGACCCATCCACAAAATCCCAACCGCGCCACTGATAACAATGTGCAATCACACACTGATAGAATGGCAAAGGATTTAAATTTGAATGAGGATCAAAAAAGGCGTTTGCATGAGCACAATAACACCAGACATCAAAATAGCCAACAGCTCAATCAAATGACTGGTGAAGATAGAACAAGGATGCAAAAATCACAAAGCGACCAATACGACAAAAACCTCCGCGAAATACTTGATGAAAATCAGTACAAGCAATACGAATCGCGTCGTACAGATTATGGTACCCATTGGAATAGCACAAACCAGCCTGTTCGTCAGGGTATGGAGCCAGCCAAATCGGGTTCACAGACTCCCCGCTAATAAATTATTCTTTTATCATTGTAAAACCCGTAAAGCTTAATTGCTTTGCGGGTTTTTTTATAGATAAATATGCCCACTTGAATATATTTTACTGGATAGAACAGCTGAAGATTTCTTAATCCAAAGAAATAGGAATACGAGAATCCCATTTCTTATATGTCACATTTATAATAGGACTTATCGTTAAATGGGAATGAATGGTTATGTTTAGTACCACAAAACCAATCATATGAAACGAACTCTATCCTCTCTTACTTTTTTTCTGTTTTTATTCACTTCAATTTCTTGGGCCCAGGAAGAAATTCCCTGGGGGTGTTATTTTGCCGGGGATGATCTGGATGGATTTACACATAGTCTTGAAGCTTATCTCGCTGATGACAAACCCGTATTTGTATTTACTTTCGACAATGATCCATTTTCCTGGGTTCGTTATGAATCGCTTGATTTGAATGGGCTTTACAACACCTACGGACAAGGTGGTTCTGGTGAGGTGGTGGTTTTATGTATTGCCGGGTTCGAATTCCCGGATGAAGCCTCACTCTCAGGAATTGATTATTCATCAACGCTGGGTCCCGGCTTCAGTAACCTGAGTTATGTTGAAAACAATGATGTGCCGGTTATTCTGAATTATAATGCAGTTGATACGTTATTCTGTTATGAAGGTGCTCTTTTTATGGGGTATTGTCCGGAAGGCCTTTTTATTTACAACATTTTCGGAAGTACACCGGAAGAATATCTTCTGGAGATTTTTACCACATGCTGCGTCTCGATGGAGGAATTTGATCCAGCCATAACTTCTCTAAATGGTACTTTCTCATGTTTTCCTGATGAGCTTCATTTCCGAATTCATAATGGCACTACCGTTCCGTTTTCTGAGATACCTATTCATGTTTATGTGAATCAAATACTGGTTGACACATTCATTTTTAATCATTCAGTAGAGGGCTGTGGATATGTAGATTCGGTTTATGTGAACACGCTTTGGGATGAGGGGGACGAAGTACAATTGGTCATTGGCGTAGCAAATCAAATTTCAGCAAATGATACTGCGTATTATTACATTGGTGATTTTGTGGAAATCTCCGGTCATGTTAGGGTCATAGTGCAAAATCCCGGTGATTCCTATGGAGTTTCTCTCACGACAACAGCGAATTCGCCATACCCTGAGACGATGGCAAATGCAAATAATAATTGGCAAGCTGACCTATATCTGCCAGAAGGTTGCCAGCGCTTAACAATTGCAACAGGAAGTGATAGTTTTTCACCTGATATGGTTGCCACGATTCATGTAGTTCAAAGTGACGGAACCATTGGCGAGCCACTTCTCATCACCATATTCGATGATTATTATGTTTATAGCGACATTACAGTTTTCGTAGAGGGTTATACTACTCCCATTCTTAGTGGAATCGTGTTTGAGGCGATAAACGAAAGCCAGGTGTATCATCAGGCCTTACCGGGAATACCCGGAATTGAAGTGAATCATGGCTCTTTCACAACATACACCGATTCTATTGGATATTTTGAATTGCCATTGGATATTTCCAGTTCAGTTAATATCTCCTATGACCAGAATGTGTGGTCTGTGATAACAACCCCAAATCCATTACAGCTTCAAATGTATTCTCACCTACATTACTTTGGACTTTCGCAGGATGACCCTGTATGGGAACTTACTTCCAATTACGGGGCATGGAATGCTTTTCTATGTTTTGATGGAATTTATCAGTCTTTCTATATTGATAATACAGGAAACCAACCCGCTACCGGGCAACTTCTTTTCACTTTTGATCCGATTTTGACTCCGGAAGAATTTAATCCGGTTCCAACTTCAATCACCGGCAATGAAATTTTGTATGATATCGGGACCATTGGTTATAATGGGTTTAAATCATTTTCGGTTTATTATTCAAACGATACAACAGGCCTGATCGGAGAACTTCTAAATTTCGAAATGGAGCTCATCACCATGGACATCAATGGAAATGTGATCGACACGAGTTATGCCACGTACAGTGATACCATTTTTTGCGCCTACGATCCAAATGATATTTTCGGATTTCCATTGGGTGATGGACCCGAAGGTTTTATTCCTGCTGAAACACGTCTCGATTACCGCGTCCGTTTTCAAAATACAGGAAATATGGCCGCTACCACGGTGGTTGTGGTGGATACCATTCCGGCAGAACTCGACCTCACCACCTTTACGCCCGGCTTCACTTCTCATGTGGCCAACATTCAAATCAATCAGATTACGAGGGAAGTCACCTGGACTTTCAATAACATCATGCTTCCCGACAGCGCTTCTGATCCGATTGGCAGCATTGGGCATATCTGGTACGGCATCGAAATGGCGAATCTGGTTCCCGGTGATGAAATACTTAACCGGGCGTTTATTTATTTCGATCAGAATCCAGCCATTGAAACCAATACCAGTGTTCATACCATCAGCGAACCAGTGTATACCCGAAATTTGGACAGGGAAATATCATTTCGCATCTATCCCGTTCCGGCAAGTCAGGATATTAATGTGGTAAAACCGGATCAAAAACCCACCTTATTGGAAATACGGGATATCCAGGGGAGAATCGTGCATACAGAAATGCTTTCAGCTGCATCTTCTGTCATCAATATCTCACCGTTAAAAGCAGGGGTATACATAATCAGTATGACGGAAGATCAATCGGGAAAAAGGTCATCGCAGAAATTGGTAAAAGTGGAATGACGGAAATTTTTGAATGAAAATTTGATTTCATCTCAATTGAAGGTTAAGATCTGGAGATCTTCCCGATTATCAAAGCTTTCCAATATGATGAGGGGGCATTGCGATCCGTTTTATTTGTTTTTACTTTGTTTCAACAATCAAAATCAATCACATGAAATCAACCAACTACTCCCCGGACAGAAGAAAATTCATTGTTCAGACAGCAACACTTACCACGGGAATTTTTGCCCTCAGTGCGCTACCAAATTTAGTCAGTGCGGCCGAAGGACCAGAGAAAAGCAGCGTATATATGATCGGCCCCATGCCCGGATATACACCGCAAATTGGCACACTGGTGTCCATGCTCAATTATAACCGCCACACCATTGAAAGCATGGTAAAAGGGTTTTCGCAAAAACAACTTGATCACCTTCACGATTCTGAGGCCAATTCTATTGGATCATTGATATTACACCTTGGGGCCACGGAGGTTTATTATCAGGCCAACACTTTTGAAGGCCGCGAAGATTTTAATGAAGAAGAAGAAAAGAACTGGGGTGCTGCCATGAACCTGGGAGAAAAGGGGAGGGCTGAGATCAAAGGTCATCCCGTGGAAGACTACCTCGACCGCATACGCGTGGTACGCGAGAAAACGCTCAATACCCTCAAAACGAAAGATGACGAATGGCTGATGGCCATCGATCCTGCATGGTCGCAGGATGAAGGGGAAAATTTGAATACGTATTGGAAATGGTTTCACGTATGTGAACACGAAGCCAATCACCGGGGACAAATAGCTTTTTTGCGGAGTCGTCTGCCGGGTTAGGGCGCTGCTTTTCGTTCACAGATACGGATCATTCGTCCGGGTTTTTATGTTTTTTGAAAAACGAATTACAAACTTTTTGTGCCAGTCCAGGCATGAATTGAATAAGGTATATTTGAGGACCCACAGATGGCTGTGAATGAAATTGCCAAAGCGCTTTTCTTCCCGCCGGATTGTGATTTTTCTATTAAGTTTTTCGAATGAACAAAAACCTTGTCAATGACATCATTCAATGGGACATCAAATCATGGTCTGTGGCTCTTGAGTATTGGGAGAAAATAATAGACTGGACGAACGTAACAAATGCGCTTGAATTGGGTGGCCGGGAAGGTGGTATGTCATTGTGGCTCGCAGGGCATGGT
>JBGTLS010000528.1:0-4238 GCA_041744015.1 Cryomorpha sp.
CATACTCCACCGCACGGTCCAGGTATTTCTGCCCACCCACACCTTTGATGTAATAGGGTTCACCGGCACGGTAGAGCGTAAATTTATCACCTTCCTGACGAATCTCCACTTTGATGGGCTCCGGCTGGGTATTTCCCGAAAGGGCACCCCACATACAGGCGAGAACAAGAACAAGGTTTTTCAAAGATTTTGGGTAGTCCATAGGGGTCGATTGTAAATTCTCTGAAAAATTAGGTATTTAGGTGTACACCTTACTGTAAAAATATACATTGATGTACCAATGATGTACCGATATTCGGTGAGACGTAAGCGTGATGTACCCTTATTTTCAGAACGGAAGGATTTACATCTAAATTTGTCGGCAACCAAACCAATCCCAGATATGTTGCTGCATGAAGGTATCAATAAAGGCGAAGAAAAGCAGGAGCGTATTGCCCTCTCGGGAAAAGGAATTGTGACTTGTCTTTCCCTGTTGCTTTTAAGTGTCCTGTCTACATCTATCACCTTTGCACAGGAACCAGCTATCCTGAGCGATACCACTTCCCTGGATTCCACGGTAGTGATTCCCGACGATTTTAGCGGGTATTCCGTGCATACCATTAAAGGGATTCAATACGAGCGGAACTTTGTAGAAGAAAAACTACGACAGCGCGAGCAGAAAATCACCGTATTCGGTTACTACCGACTTTTCGGATATGGCCGTAATATGACAGAACCCTATCCCAACCTCTCACCTTACGAGCGCGTGTATTCCATCGGCGACGGTTACCGTGAGCCTATGCTTTCGCTAAGCGTGGTGGGGCGGCCTAACGGCAAATCGAGTTTCGGTACCGAACTTTTTATTTTCACTCCTTATACGGGTCTGGGTCCGGAAGAAAATGTGATCAGTACCAACCTTGGGATCAACTTTTATGGAAATTTCCGCACACAGCATGGGAATTTTGGTGTGCGTGCCGGCGGTATTCACTGGTACAATCTCAGTCCTTTCACCATCGGCATTTATCAGATTCTCGACCGGTTCAGCATATTCGATCGTACGCCCTGGGAAGGGGTAAACAATACGCTCAAGTATGACAGCTATTACGCTACCGGGGTGACCAGTCCCGGCGATTTGCGCTGGAACAATCAGGCTTTTCAGGGACTCATCCTCAACGGAGCCAAATTACCGGGCCAAATCGCCTTTGATATGTTTTGGGGGAAAACCCAACCCAATGGTGGCTTGATAGGGGCACCACCAGCCACCACAACTTCGATTCCCAATACCCTAGACGCCGGAAATGTACCGGATTATCTGGGGTTTAATGGCCTTACCCGCGTGTTGCCAAGCGTAATTTTGGGTGGTAAGGTGGGGCGCGCTTTTGGCAAAAGGGATAACCTGATCGCATACAACCTTATACACAGCGAGACTGCACTTGACAGCATTCATACCGATCAAAAGCGGCTTTATCAGGTGCATACGCTTTCGCTCGATCTCAAACTGGCCAGGGTTCGTGTTACCGGAGAACTCGGTGCTGGAAAGTATGAAAGCCCTACCTACGAGCAGAAATGGGGTGAAGCCCTGATGTTGCGTTTCAATATTCCCGAGGAATACACTTAACTGCCGCTCGATGTACAGGTATACCAGATTAGCAAAAACTTTTTCAACCAAAATGGCGAGATCTTTACCAACAGCAATCCCGACATCACAAACGATGTAGGGCTCATACCGGGAGCCATCGGAGCCGGTGGGCAACTCGCGCTTGTTAACCAGCTGGTGCACAACCGGCGCGGTATCAACATCAATACCGGCATCGAATCCGGTCCCGCGAAAGTCAACATTGGATGGGGCTTTGCACAGGAAATGGACGCCACCTCCACATTGCTCACTTACGTGCACCGCATCAACGGACTGGCGCTCTCACGGATTTACAATCCTTTTCCGGAAAATCCCACTGGTCCTGTGATATTCGGTCCATATGGCCGTCAGATCTCCTTTTTTCGTGGTGTATCAGAAGTGGTGCAAACAACCGATCTCGATGCGGGCACAGCGGTGACCAATACCCGGAAATACTTCAACGCAGTAGACATTCAGGCAAAATTGAAATCATCACTCTTTGACAGAGACCTTTTCTTCTTTTATCTCGGTTCTTTCGGTTCTGCCAAGTCTGCTGTCGCTCCGCTTCCCACAATGAATGAAGACAGTTACCTCTTTGTGCAATACCACGAGTTTGATGTGTATTACGAAATCCTTCCAAACTTCATTCTCACCAGTTATCTCGGTCTTGAAAATGCCCGTGGTGGCACCTTTACGGATTGGGGAGAAACCCAGCTTCCCCGCGATCAGTATGGACGGGGCATCGGAGTGGGATTTGACTGGACCATCGCCGAAAACTGCGGCCTGTACTTCCGCCACCGCTGGATGAGTTTCGAAGACAAGAGTTTTGCACTCAACAAATATAAAGGCCGGGAAATAACCATTGAACTGAAAACCTTCTTTTAATGAAAACGATGAAAACAACCTTATTCGGCTTATGCCTGCTCACAGGTCTTTTGGTTTTTCAGGTCACAGACACCACAGCCCAGGAAGGAACCACCCAATATGACCAATTGGAAACCCGCTCGAAGGTGCGCTTCAACGGACTCGGCCGTACTTATTTGGGGCGAACCACCATTGGCGGACCGCTGCTTGAAGATAGTGATGTGAACGGGATGACCATTCCCGGTGATACCGTGACACCGCGCAGCCTTACAGACGGCGAGTTTTTGCTCGATCTGCAAATGAATGCCACGCCAAACGACAAAACTGAAGTGCAGGCCATTTTGCGTCTGCGGAATGAATTTGGTGGATTTTACGGTGCGGGGATGTTGGTGGAAGTTCGGGAGCTCTGGGCCCGGGGCATCATAGCCAATGCAGTGGAATACCGCGTAGGAGATATGGATGTCGCCATGACACCTTATACATTTTACAATTTTGATGAAGAAGGCCAGATCAATGAAGCCGCGGCTTTCGGCCCGCAGCGCGAATTGATCCACTATGAGCAATTTTATGGCAATGGCAATACGCGCCGGATACAAGGTGGTAAATTCGACTTTGGTCTGAACTTCAATCGGGGTTTGAAAGATGCCGATTTCAGCGCTTTTCTGGCAAGGGTTCGCGGAACCAACTTTTTCACCATTCCAACCCGATTTACATCTGGCTTTCAGGCCAAAGTCAGCACGGTAACCATTCTGGATTCGCTTGGGCTAAAAGCAGATTTTGGATTTAACCTGGTTCACACCTTTGACGATCTTAAATCGGGAGATGCGAATATGGGAATCCGGAATACAGTCATGTCAGAAACCTGGGACGTGACCATCATGGATCGGGGAAATCTGAAGCTTCATGTCCTTGGAGAATATGGCTTTTCAAAACTCGAATCCCTGAATGACAGCACGTCGTTTTTCATCATGGAGGATAGCTTCCTGGATTTTGGCGCCAAAGCCATTTTCAAAAAACAGAAAATTGCAGTTAGAGCAGCTTTTGTGGATGTGGGGCCTGACTTTTTTAGCATCGGTGCCCAAAGTCGTCGCATCGATTACACTGCTGAAAAATCATATTATGACCGTATCGGAAACGAAGGTGTGCGCCGCGCGCCGGGACTTTTTGACATTACCCGTGACCGCGCAATGTACACGTATCAGCTTTCTGACAGGCTGATGAATTACGATCCGCGGTTTAGCAATACCCTGCCATATGGCACAGCGACGCCAAACCGCCGTGGAGCCCGACTGGGCGTGGAATACGGCCTGCCAACCGACAAGATAGAAGGTCGTCTCGATGCAGCACTGATGAGCGAAATTCGCGGACAGGGGACTTTTGAATTGAAAAGTTTTACCCTGTTGCGGACTGCGGCCAATTTCAATATTCACCGGTATCTGGATTGGGAAAACAACCTGCGCTTTACCCTCGGTTACCAATACGAAAACACGAACCGTGGTGGGGTACCTGTGCAGCAGGTCGATCTAACTTCACATTTGCTGGAGCTGGGCATGGAAGTGGAATTGTTTCGCAACTTCGAATTTCTTTTTGGCGCCAAGCTGCTCTCGGCAGATGGAAAGGATTATGTGCCGCGCATTGATGCATTTAACGAAGTGGCCGACTTCCCATCGCTCTACACAGCCGATGACCGCGAAGCCCTGCTTGCCGGTGGAATCAAATACACCTTCAAAAAAGGAATTTACCTCACTTTGCAATACCAAAACTTTATGTCGCAGCGCGG
>JBGTLS010000529.1:0-7315 GCA_041744015.1 Cryomorpha sp.
ACCGTCTTTGCTCCTTCGAATGACGCCTTCAACAGATTATTTGATGATCTGGATTTGACAGATGCCAATGGAGATGGCAGCCGGGTGGATGAACTGGTTGAAGCTTTGGGTGGCGATGCGGTAAGAGATATATTGCTTTACCATGTTCTTGCCGGAGAAACCCGCGCAGAAAACATTCCTGTAAAGGCATACGTGAAAACGCAGTGCATGGCAAGCAGCGAGGGCAGGGCTTTGGATTTGTTGCTTGAGTCACGTTCCAACAGGATATTGCTGAACAGCGGTACTTATACCGGCCGGGCACAATTTAATACCCGGGCGGAAGTAGTGGCTCGTAATATACTTGCTACAAATGGCGTGGTGCATGGCGTAAATGCGGTGATGTTGCTCCCAACGGTTTTGGATGTAACTGCCAATAATTCTGATTTTTCAGGATTTACTAACCTGATAGCCCTTGCAGCTGCTACTGATACATTGATGAAAAGCGATACATTATTTACCATCTTCGCCCCTAACAATGCGGCTTTTGAACTGGCCAATGATTCGCTTCTGAATGCTATTCAAATTGATCAATTTTTACCCGGGGCAAACGTTGTAAGACAGATTGCTCTGCATCATGTTCATAATGAAGAGTCTTTAGCGGAAGATTTAAATCTCTTTATATACTACACGTACAATTTGGATGATTTGGAAATTACGATGGGTGGGGAAGGCACAACAATTCTTTCCTCAGGAGGTATAACCGGAATGATCATCCCGGAACTCACCAATATTCAGGCGACCAATGGATTGGTACATGGCGTGAACAGAGTTTTGTTTCCCGAAATCATTATTTAGATTCCTTTCTTAAAACCTTTTAAGGTGCCTTAATGGCACCTTTTTTTTTCATTGTTTTTTACATTAACAGCTTTTAGGCCGGGGGAAATTTGTTTCTATTCCATCATGGTGAACTATAGAGGGCAGGATTTGTTTGATATGTGACCTGGAAGTAGGATAACACCTAACCTTGGAACGGACTGGAATGAATTGCCCCAAGTATTAACTGAAGTTTATGAGAAAAATTGTCATTTCCGGAGGCTCCGGGCTAGTGGGATCAGCGCTCACAAAACTCCTCGTTGAAAGGGACTATGAGGTCGTTCATCTTTCCCGAAAGGGAGGAATGAAAAATGGAATCAAAAGATACGAGTGGGATTATAACAAAAATTACATTGACCTGGAAGCTTTGCAGGATGTTTATGCGATCGTTCACCTTGCCGGAGCCGGGATCGCCGACAAAAGGTGGAGTGCAGAGAGAAAAAAAGAGATTGTAGACAGCCGGGTAAAAACTGCAGAGCTTATTCTAAGAGGGGTTGGGGAAGCTGGGAGCAAACCTGCTGTGTTTGTATCGGCCAGTGGCATTAATTACTACGGGAGTATTACGTCGTCAGGAACTCTTCAGGAAACTGATCCACCTTCAGGTACATTCATAGGTCAGTGTTGTGTGGAATGGGAAGCGGCTGCCAGGAAATTTGAGCTCCTTTGTCGGGTGGTGTGCCTTCGCACCGGTGTGGTGCTTTCGCAAAAAGGTGGTGCCCTTGAAAAAATGGCTACACCGATCAAACTGGGTATGGGTGCAGCGCTCGCTTCTGGCAAACAGTACATGCCGTACATCCATCTCGACGATCTGGCCCGACTCTATCTCTATGCCATAGAAAACGAAGAGATGAGTGGCTCTTACAATGCTTCTAACGGCGATCACATCACAAATAAAGAACTCACGCAGGCCATTGCCAAAACTCTCGACAAACCTCTGTGGTTGCCCAATGTTCCGGCACCCCTGCTTAAACTTAGCCTGGGTGAAATGGCTGAGATTTTGATCGAAGGCAGCAAGGCTTCCGCTCAAAAGGTGATGGGTGCGGGATTTCATTTTCAATATCCCGATCTGACTTCGACACTCCATAAGATTTATTCCTAAAAGAGTTAAAACACTCTTTTGTGCAGGCTTTGGAGAAAATCCGGCAATTCCGTTTTTCGCATATCGGGCAATGAAAGTGAGGTCAGTTTATCAGCCGCGGCCCTAGATTATCGTGAACGATGGCAAGTTCAATTGATCGGGACAGGCAAACATCTTTAGATTTGATACCAAACATCTCATACAGGAAAAACACACCAGATTTGAAGCCAATCCGCAAGCGTATATTTTCGGTGATTTCATATTCCACGAATAACCCGATAAACCCGATGAATTGTTATTTATTATCGATCAATAAAAACAACCGTGACTGCATGAACATCAGCTATTTAACGCCAAAAAAAAATGACCTGCCTCGCAGTTTCCTGATTTACAGTTTGTAACCTGTGATAAAAATGTTATATTTATCGCACTATTACCAACCAGCGATGCATTACAACAAATTTTTTTTCACTGCGGCATTTTTAGGCTTCATTTTGTCCTCAAACCAAGCCAGTGGACAGTGCGTATCAGTCCTGAACGGCGCCTGGAGTAACCCGTCAACCTGGTCATGCGGAAATCCCGGTGTATCCAGAGTTCCAGTGTGCACCGATGTCCCCATCACAATTGCGGCAGGTTTTACTGTTCAGATCACCAATCAGCATGACTATTCTGGCTGCGGCAGTTATATGATTGTTATAGTAGACGGAGTGATGAATTTTCCAGCCAACGGTCCTAAATTGCGCTTGCCAGAAGGATCTTTCATTTACGGCAATGGCAACATAACAACTACTGCCACAAGCGGTTCGGGAAATGCAAATTTTATTGAAATCGGGAATACTGTCGTGTGGAGCAAAGGTGACGGACCTGTCAATGGCCCATTCCAGTTCCCAGAAAATCAACCATTACCTATAGATCTTCTTTCTTTTTATGGGCTGGCTGGAGAGGATGCTGTTCAATTCAACTGGGTCGTGGCCTCAGAGGTGAACAATGACTACTTCATTATTGAACGCAGCCCCGACATGGCTACGTGGACAGCGGTACACACCCAAACGGGCAGTGGCAACAGCAATCAGGTAAGGACTTATCGCGGGCAGGATGCATCTCCTGAGAATGGATTGATGTACTACAGGCTCTCCCAAACTGATTTTGACGGCACAAGAGAGGTGTTTGACCCCATTGCAGTCCAGTATAAGTCTGGTGGTGGTAAAAATCAAAGTCCCACCCTCTATCCGAATCCGCTCAATCTTTCAACCCGGGAAGCATTATATATCGCTAATTTGAATTTTGACATTGAGCGCTTTACGATTACAGATCTCAATGGTCGGGCGATTCAGAAAAATGAACTTTCTCAAAATTCAAGCATCCCATCCCAGATCAAAATTGATTATCCGGAATTCCGCCCCGGAATTTACTATGTAATCGTCGAAGGCTCTTTTGGGACAAAAACTGCAAAACTGTTAGTTCATTGACAACCCTGTAATTATTTAGCAACTTCTGTATTTAAATTTTCTTGTCTAACTTCTTGTAGAAAGGGATTATCAGGTCGTCAATTTTTTCCCGAAATGGCGGAGATAATCCCCGATGGCAGCGAGGCTTCCGATCTAAAAGTGCTGGGTGGGGGTTTCAATTTTCAGTATCCCGATCTGACTTCGCCATAGACTGAGATATATTCCCGGACGGGTTAAAACACTCTTTTCTGCAGGCTTTGGAGAAAATCCTGCAATCCTTTTTTTCGCTCATCGGGCAATGAAAGTAAGGTCAACTGATCTTCCGCCGCCGTAAAATATTTACGGGCTTCATTATGCGTTTCGACGTCGATACCGAGTTCCTTGAATATTTCAAGTACCCTTTTTACTTTTTCACCAGGTACAGAAATTTTATTTCCAAAATAGATCTCTTCCAGTTCCAATCTGGTATTGCCAGAGGCTTTTTCAAGCGCCGTAATAATCAGATACGTTTTTTTGTTAGAAACAATATCGCCTCCGACCTGCTTACCAAATTGCACCGGATCGCCGAAAGCATCCAAGAGGTCGTCCTGGATCTGAAATCCAAGACCGGCGAGTTTGCCAAAAGCATACACCCCTTCGGCATCACGGGAGGATGCATTGGCCACGATGGCCCCCATTTTCAGGCTGCATCCGAGCAAAACGGCTGTTTTCAGTCCAATCATCTCCACATACTGATCGACCCGAACATCACGGGTTTTTTCAAAATCCATATCGAGTTGTTGTCCCCGGCAAACTTCAATACTGGTATGATTGAAAAGATCCAATAATTCCGCCAGGTGTTTGGGATCAGCACAGGCGAGTTGCTTATAGGCTTCGATGAGCATGGCATCACCTGAAAGAATGGCCGCATTCGAATTCCATTTTTCGTGCACTGTATCGGAGCCGCGTCGCAAGGGTGCTTTATCCATGATGTCATCGTGCACCAGTGAGAAGTTGTGAAACAACTCCACAGCCAAAGCAGAAGAAATCGTCGATGTCATGGATGCCCCAAAGGCTTCACCCGAGAGCATGACCAAAATCGGCCTGATCCTTTTGCCGCCCAGGTCCAGAATATATTTCATCGGTTGATGCAAAGTGTCCGATGGCAGGGCATGGATATATTTTTGCAGTGCTACTTCGAAACTAACCTGCAATTCAGAAACAGAATGAATCATTTAATCAAATTGAGCAAATACTGACCATAACCACTCTTAACAAGCGGTTGGGCAATCTGGTTGAGCTGATCAGCCGAAATATATCCCATTTCATATGCAACCTCTTCGATGCAACCGACTTTAAGACCTTGCCTGTCTTCGATAACATGGACAAATTGGCCTGCCTGCATGAGGGAAGCAAATGTGCCGGTGTCAAGCCAGGCAGTGCCCCTGTCGAGAATGGCGACATGAAGTTTTCCCGCTTTTAGGTACGCTTTGTTTACGTCTGTGATTTCGTATTCTCTCCGGGCACTTGGCTCCAGGGATTTGCTGATGGCTACCACCTCATTGTCATAAAAATACAAACCCGGCACGGCGAAATTTGATTTTGGTCGGTTTGGTTTTTCCTCGATCGAAATAGCTTTCATGTCATCATCAAACTCCACGACTCCATATCGCTCCGGATCGGAAACGTGATAGGCATAAACCATTCCTCCGTTGGGATCAGTATTTTTTTGAAGCAGTTTTTCGAGCCCCATCCCGTAAAAAATATTGTCGCCCAGTATCAGTGCCACTTTATCCTTTCCAATAAAATCTTCCCCTATCACAAAAGCCTGAGCGAGGCCATTGGGTACTTCCTGCACGGCATAGGTAAACGAACATCCGAGCCGGGAACCATCGCCAAGTAAGCGTTCAAAATGGGGAAGGTCTGTCGGTGTGGATATAATAAGGATCTCATTTATCCCGGCGCTCATCAGGGTGGAAAGGGGATAGTAAATCATCGGTTTGTCGTAAACCGGCATCAGTTGTTTGCTAACGGCTATTGTGAGTGGATACAGGCGCGTGCCTGAACCGCCAGCCAGAATAATTCCTTTCATTGGAGTTTATTATTCGTCTTTGGAAGGATTGGATCTTCGAATTTCCAATTCTTCCAGTTCGATATCTTCTTCCTCATTTACAATTTCCAGCAATGGTTCCTGAAAAGATTTAGTGACCAGTCTTCGCTGAAATGACATCAACATACTTGGGAGCAACACAAGATTGGAAATCATTGCTACCAATAGCGTTACTGATACAAGGAAACCCAAAGCCACTGTACCTCCGAAGTTGGAAGCTGTAAAAACAAGAAATCCAAAAAACAGAATAATGGATGTGTAAATCATACTCACCCCTGTTTCGTGTACAGCATTTAAAATGCAACGCTGAATGTCGTATCCGTGAAGCTTGAGTTCCTGCCTGTATTTTGAAAGAAAGTGAATGGTATCATCCACAGAAATACCAAATGCGATACTAAAAACAAGGATGGTGGAAGGTTTGATGGCAACACCGAAATATCCCATCAGGCCACCTGTAAATAAAAGAGGTATAATATTGGGAATAAGCGATATAACAACCATTCTTGCGGAATTAAATAGCAAGGCCATCAACATTCCGATAACAACAATCGCGATACCCAGACTGATAAAGAGATTTTTGACCAGATAGCTCGTTCCATTTAAGAAAACAATACTCGTTCCGGTGAGCGTTACCTTGTAATCTGTTTGGGGGAAAATTTCATATACCTTCGGTTTTAAATTCCGCATCAGCGTATCCAGCTCCATTGTTCCAATGTCCGCTATCTGCGAAGTGACCCGGGTAATTTGCTGTGTGGAATCGAGAAACAGTCGCGTCATACCGCCCACATCTCCCTCATTCCCACGAATATATGGAGCTATAAAAGATTTCTCATAACCTGATATCAGCGCATAGCGCGATGGCAACCCATTGTAATAGGCCTGTTTGGCAAATTTCACTGCATCGGTTATAGCCAGTGACCGCGATATTTCTGGAAAAGAATCCAGAACAGACTGCAGCTCCTGAATTTTGAGAAGCGTTTTTTCATTGGTCACTTTGGAACTGTCCAGTGTATTGATCAGAATTTCCAATGGCATTACTCCGGCAAAGTTGTCCTCAAAGAAATTCAGATCCTGAATGATTTGATCCTCTTTTGGAAGGTCGTCTACGATATTTCCCGTAGCCCGCACCATGGTAATACCGTAAATACTCGCTGCTACGACGATGACAGTTCCAAGATAAACAGCCTTGCGGTGACCGCGAACCAAAATAATGAGTGAATTCACCACGCGTTCCATCCAGACCCTGTCCAAATGTTTCACATGCCGGGTTAGCGGCGGTGGCACATAGCTGAACACACATGGAATTATTATAAGCGATAAAAGGAAAACACAGAGAATATTGATAGAAGCGATTATACCAAACTCCTGGAGCATGGCACTTTGTGTGAAAATGAAAGTTGCGAAACCCATGGCTGTGGTCGCATTGGTCATAAACGTGGCATTGCCGACTTTGTGAATAACCCTGTTCAGCGCTTTGATCTGATTGCCATGGCGGCGATATTCACTGTGATATTTATTGAGCAGGAAAACACAATTCGGAACACCAATGACAATAATCAACGGAGGTATCAGTCCCATAAGGACACTCAACTTGTAATTGAACAAACCGATAATGCCAACAGACCAAATAACTCCCACTACCACGACAATCAGGCTGATCATGGTAACTCTAAAACTCTTAAAAAACAGAAATAACAACAGGGCGGTGACCAATACTGCCAGCCCTACGAACAAACCAAGTTCCTGTTTAATTTTGTTGGTTTGCACCGTGCGTATGTATGGAAGTCCGGAAAGATGTACCTGCAAACCTGTCAATTCAGAAAATTCATCGGTAATCCGGGTTACTTC
>JBGTLS010000530.1:0-1698 GCA_041744015.1 Cryomorpha sp.
ATCGCCGCGAATCGATTTCAGGGTGTATTTGTTTTTTGCAAGTAGCGGAAATCCGGTGCTGGTCATTTGATCAATGGTCCAGGAGTCACCTTCCTTTACGGCATGGTCGGGAAAAATATTCGTTGTGTTCTCAAGGTTAAAAGCCAGTCCGGTATCTCCAAATCCAGCTGTTACCTGATTGTTTACAGGATTGAGCGTATCACCGCCGAGTGCGGCTGAAATGATTTCTTCGAGTCCGGATACATCATCCACTATTCCTTTGCGGGTAACTGTGGCCACAAATTTTCGATCGGTAATATTGGCAAGCAAGGCTGAGAGTGGATCTACAACCTCGAGTTCTGTGGTGTCCGAACGAAATTCCTGGGCATTACCCATCTGACTCACGCTGTAGGCAATGTCTCCGTACCACATGGTGATTTGATCGCTTTCACTGCCTTCTTCTTTTAATTCAAAATTGATTGCGGATTTTATATTGGCTGTGATGACCATTTCCTGACCCATCATGGTTTGTTTGGTAATATTCTCCATCGTTGTGGAAAGCTTATACTGTGTATCCTTTTTCAATTTAAACTGTAAGTCGTGTTTTTTAGCGGGAGCAAAGGCAAGTGTAATGATTGCCAGCAGGCCGATGAGTTGAATGCGCATTGTTGTAGATTTAGGAATTCAAAGAACGTAAAAAAACCGTTTTATTAGAACGGTTTTTTCACTTTGATTATAAGATAGGTTATTTGTCAATTTTTCAGACAGGAGGTAATAACAGACCCAATATTCTTATCTGGTCAATGCAAGACGAATACCTGCATTCACATAAAAAGTATTGCTTTTGAAATCATTCCAGGTGTCCGGGACATCATCTCTGATGGTTCCTGTATTGGAAAGTCCGAATTCATAACCTGCTTCTATAAAGAAGATAGCAATGTCAAGTCCTACACCTCCCATTGCCGCCCATTGGGTGCGGTTCCAGTCCACAGATTCTTCCACCTGACCACCAGAGTAGCGGGTGCGGGTATGGAAAAACATAGATGGCCCGGCAAATATACGCGCATTAACCAACGGGGATGTAGTGGCGTCGATAAAACGAAAGCCCAGAAGAAGCGGTACCTGTATGCCATTAATGGTGTGATCAAAATTAGCCACACCAGCTCCACTATATTGTGTGGAACGGGACACGTATGCAATACCTGGTTGGAAGAAAATCGTATTGCCAAAGGCTGCATTCACCCCAAACTGGGTACCTACCTTGGCTTTGGTGGATACACCCTGTGGTGTTTCTGTAATATTGGAGAAATTAACCCCACCGAAGGGTCTGAACTCCACCTGCGCCGAAATAGTAAATGTTGCGGCCAGGGCTGCGGTTAATAGCAAGATACGTTTCATATGATATCAATTAGGTTAGTGATACCACAAAGGAAAAGAATACTATCCACAGAAAAGCATGTTATGCCGAGCGATTAACAAACCTTAATCGTTGGGGCATACTGACAAGCAACAGATTGGGGAATGAAATTCCGATATGCCTTCGGCTACGCCTGAGCAATGATTGCGCCCAGATCTATCTGGTTGCGCATTAGGTCGTCCAGAGTCTCTCTCTTGGTAATCAGGTGTGCCTTTCCATCCTTTATCATAACTTCTGCGGGCTTGAATCTGCTGTTGTAATTATTGCTCATCGTGAAGCAATAAGCACCAGCATTGTGAAAG
>JBGTLS010000531.1:0-3222 GCA_041744015.1 Cryomorpha sp.
ACGATCAGCGCCCGCACTCTTGGAAATTCCCGGTAGAGCTCCCTGATGGATTCGTCCACCGCTCCATTCCGGATTTGATTGATGATTTTATCGTCTGTCATTTCTGGTCTTTACCCTGTTCATGTCCAAAATCCGAAAAGGTAACCTCATTTGGTAAAAATCATGCCGCGGAATAGCAGATTTTACAGAAAATCATTTTTTGATTCAGTGCGCTACGTTAGAACGTTCGCTGCTCCCTTAGTAGCGAGAGGAATTTTTAGCGCCTACGGCACTTATTTTTCACGCAACTTAGGAAGCGAAGCGACCGATCTCATGAGCGCAGCGAATAAAGACGCGAAGAAAGCGCAAAGGCCGCAAAGCGGTGCTAAGTTTAAAAAAGCTAAATCAGCAAGAACTTATTTTGCCTTTGCTTTGCCTGCCTGGCCGAAAAGGCAGGCGTGAGCACAAAGGATATCAGGTGAGAAAAAAAAGCGTCGCCCTGCGCCCTACGCTGGTTGCGTCACATAAAGACTTCGGCCCGCTACTTTGCGCCCTTAATATCAATAGTTCTTGAAGTGAGAATTCTTCTGTATCGAAAAACCCTTTGCGCCTTAGCGGCTTGGCGAGAAAAAGACTTTTTACACTTTGGTTGCGCCACACAAGGGCTTCAGCCCGCCATTGCGTCCTTTACTCTGCGCCTCTGCGAAACCCCTGCGTCTCTGCGTTTATTTTTCCCCACCCCCACAAGGGCTTCAGCCCGCCCTTCATTTTCTTCATTCCTTCATTTTCTTAATGTTAAAAAAAAGGAGCAGCGAAGCAGCGATCAAACACCTCACTTTCATTCATCAGGGCTTTAGCTCTACCTTGGCGGACTTATCACACTCCTTCATCATTAAAAGTGAAATTTACAACCTTTGCGTCTTAGCGCCTTTGCGAGAAAAGAGCTTTTTACACTTTGGTTGCGTCACACAAGGGCTTCAGCCCGCCCTTCATGCCCTTCACTCCTTCATTTTCTTAATGTTAAAAAAAACGAGCTCCGAAGCTTGCAAATCCTAACCGGAGCGTCAGGAAGCGACAAAAAACTCCCCTTATTCTTCCCAGTCTTCAAATTGAAATTAGAGAAAATTAAACATTCTCCGAGAGGTTGTAAAAGCCCGGCATGTCGTGGCTCAAGCAGACAGGCAAACACTAAGAATCGAAAACAATAAATCGCAATTCAGTTACCACCGGAAGGGCACGAGTTACGTGTTGAAATCAATAAGAATTTCGGAAATAAACACCAATCCGCAATTTGATTTTAAGACAATCTTTTTTCAAACATGGGGTATTCATTTCTAACTACCTTTTGGATGTGTCGCATTTGCAAGGATTCTTTCTCCTCCGATGCATACAAAGACGCATTGTCTGCAATATGGCGGATATCTCCTCCTGTTAAATTTAGCTGTGATAATTTAGCTATGTCCAGATTTTCTTTGGCTGTATCTTTCGGAAAAAGACGCTGCCAAATGGCAGCACGGTGAGGAGCATCGGGAGAAGGAATTTCCAGTAAATATTGAAGTCGGCGCAAAAAGCCCGGGTCAATATTCTCCTTCATTTTCGATTTAATGATTGTCAATCCGCCATACGATCTCATCCTCTCGAGAAAATAATTCATCTCGGTATTGGCATAACGATCATGCGCGTCTTTGACCGCAGTCCGCTTTCCAAACAAAGCATCGGCTTCGTCAAAGAGTAGAATAGCACCCTCATCTTCTGCGGCATCAAAGATTTTTTTAAGATTCTTTTCGGTTTCACCGATATATTTACTTTCTATCTTCCTGAGATCAATTCGATACAACTTACGATTGAGTTCGTGTGCCAACACTTCAGCAGCCATTGTTTTGCCCGTGCCACTTTTACCAACAAATAAGGCGCTTACACCCAATCCAAGATTGCTTTTATCGGTCAAACCACGGCTTTCATTCGATGTTTCCCGGTGTTGCATTTGAAAAAGAATATCCTTCAGAACTTGTTTTTGTTCAGGCGGCAACACAATATCATTGAAAGCATATTTGGATTCGAGGCGCTCTGCCAGTTTGTCGAGTGTTGACATGGTCGTTGTGTTGGTTATAAGTGATTGGTTGAACTACAGGTAAATTTAAATATAATTTTCTCTTGTGCAGCCGCCGGTATCGCATTTTGCTAATTCACTATTCCAAACTAAACCTCACCGGCAAATTATACTGCACCGCCACCGCCGTATTTCGTTGTCTCCCTGGAGTCCACCTTGGCATATTTTTTACCATTTCAAGTGCGGCAGCGTCACATGCCGGATCGATGCCCCGGATCACCCGCGCATTCTCTATCCGACCGTCCGGACGCACCACGAAAGTAACGTAAACAGTTCCCTCGATGCCTGCCTTCACGGCCGACGACGGATATTTCAGAGAGCGGTTTATATAATTCATCATCGCCTCGTTCCCTCCTGCAAATTCTGGCATCCGTTCTACAATGGTAAATATTTGTTCTTCCAGATTGATGGATTCAACGGATATTTCCATTTCATCCACCTGTATTCCACAGGGATATCCCACTTCCCTCAATTTCTCCATCATAAACTGAATCGCCTGCTGCTTTCGAACCACTGCCGACAAATTATCCAGAATCGCCTGCCTTTCCCTGAAAATTGCGGCCGTTCTTTCCTGCGCAGCCAATTGCAGGTTTAATATTTGTTCTGCTGCTCGTCTTTGCGCCGCACGCTCCGCCTGAATCCGACCCAATCGCTCACCCACTTGTCGCAGGTCATTGCGGATATCCCCTTCATTGGCGGAAGCCATGGTCAATTTCACATTCTCCACATGATAGGGATCGTAGGCCTGAAAAGCCCATTGAAAATCAGGTGCATTTCCCGAAAGGGCAAAAATCCATGTATCTTTTACTTTTCCCCTTTTTTTCGGAAACACGGCCATGAAATTCCCATTATTTTCCCGAAGGTTGGTATATGTATTTATTTCCCCGAGCCATTGGCTGATTTCAGCCTCATCGGAAAGGTTCTCCACGGCGATTTCAACAGATTTGGTTTCACCTTGCAGGATATTCAGATAAAGATCAATATTCCCCCAACCCACCGTATACCATGGGGTGGCGTACAGAGGGCTAGTAGCGGGATTGGCGCCCGGAGCCTGGGAGAATATATTGTTCTTCTGATCGAAATCGCGTAGTTTATTTTTTATTTCATTCAATTCCTGAATATTTTTTCGGGAA
>JBGTLS010000532.1:0-8613 GCA_041744015.1 Cryomorpha sp.
GGAGTATTATATCCAAAGAGTTTAGCCGCTTTTTCATTAATGATCATCGCCTTGGTAGTATCAGTAGCAAAATCCCTTGAGAAAGCCCTCCCTGCAACCAATTCCATATCAAATTGTGTGAGGTAATCAAAGTCAACAAAATATACCCCGAGATTGGCAACCTGCATCTCTCCCTGTTTGTTTTCGATTTCAGAGTACGCACCCGCATTTCCGCCCCCGGGAATACTGGAACCAAAACTTGTTGTACTTACTCCCGGGAATTTATTGATCTCCTGTTGCAAGGCATATTGGGAGCTATTCCCGTTAGTTTGCAATACCATCACCTGCTCTTTATTGAATCCCAGGTTTTGATTCCGCATAAATATGATTTGATTATAGACAACCAGGGTACCAATAATAAGGGCTATAGAAATACTAAACTGGCTCACCACAAGCCCTTTTCGGAGTAAGGTCCCTCGGTTTCCGCTCGAAAACCTGCCTTTAAGGACCTGGATTGGTTGAAAAGAAGACAGGACAAGAGCCGGATAAATCCCGGCGATAATACCTATTGATAGTGCAACTAAAAAAAGTAGCAAGATATTTGAGCCCGATGAAAAAATACTTTCGAGTACTACTTCACCTGCCATGTTATTGAAATATGGAAGAAGGAGTGCTGAAAGTCCAACAGTAATTACAAAAGCCAGGATACAGATAATTACAGATTCTCCTATGAATTGAAATGCAAGCTGCTTCTTTTGAGCCCCCACAACCTTCCTGATGCCAACTTCCTTCGCTCTTTCTACGGACCTTGCTGTAGTAAGATTCACAAAATTAATGCAGGCAATCAGGATTATGAACCCCGCAATTAAACTGAAGATATACAATTGTTTAATATTTCCTCCAGAGGTTGTACTTCCCCTATCTGAAAATAAATAAACCTTCTCGAAGTTTTCTAAAAACAGCGTGGGGTACATTTGATTTTGCCGCATTTGCTCTCCATTCATCCTTTCCAGGAAATCGGGAAATTTAGCTTCAAGACGAGCAGGGTCTGTACCCGGTTTTAATAAAATATAACCCGCTGCGCCATAGCTGCTCCACGCTTCGTCTACAGATGGATCAAGAACCTGCGATAAAGTTGAAAAGGATACAATAATATCTGCTTTAATGTGAGAATTGCGAGGAATATCCTGCATAACGCCCATGACCGTGGCTGTATGGCCAACATCCATGATATCCAGAGTTTGTCCCACAGGATTATCATTTCCAAAATACTTTTTAGCTGTACTTTCAGAAATAACCAGGCTAAAAGGCTCTTTAAGAACTTTATCCGGATTTCCCTGTAAAAGCCTGAAATCGAAAATTTTAAAAAATGTAGAATCTGCATCGATCACATTATCTTCAGTAAACTTAAGATTGTCTTTTCTTACCAGCATCTCGTAAGAAGCGATCCTTACAGCCACCTCGATTTCAGGAAATTCCCTTTCCAGATTAGGAGGTACCGCCATCGCAGGTAAGCTCGTTCTTATTACTTCAGAAGGAGTTTTTAGGTCGGCGACTACCCGGTAGATCCGGTCTCCCTTTTCATGAAAGCCATCATAGCTAAGCTGAAAGCTCACATACAGGAAAATGAGAAACCCCGCAGTTAATCCTACTCCAAGACCGGTGATATTAATAAGCGAGAACCAGCGGCTGCGCCAAAGGTTCCTGAAGGCTATTTTGAAGTAATTCCGAATCATGGGTTGATGTTTGATTGATGATGAACCGGTATGCTGTATTCTTATACTAAAACATTCTCTGTCACCTTTTGACCATCCAGCATTCTTATGATTCTATGGCTGTATTTAGCGTCATGTTCGCTGTGCGTAACCATGATGATGGTAGTCCCGGCTTCATTGAGTTCTGTAAGAAGTTCCATTACTTCGTTCCCGTTAATGCTATCCAGGTTTCCGGTGGGTTCATCGGCAAGGATAAGCTTCGGGTTGTTTACAACCGCTCTGGCTACAGCAACCCTTTGCTGCTGTCCTCCGGAAAGTTGCTGTGGGAAGTGATTGCGACGGTGCATGATTCCCATTTTTTCCAGCACCTCATGTACCCTCGTTTTACTCTCAGCAGATTTAACACCGGTGTAGATCAAAGGAAGTTCTACATTTTCAAATACAGTGAGTTCATCTATGAGGTTAAAACTCTGGAAAACAAAACCAATATTATGTTTTCTCAAATTGGCTCTTTTGCGTTCATTGAATCCGGTAACTTCGATGTCGTTGAACCTAAAACTTCCTCCATCAGCATCATCAAGCAGCCCCAGGATGTTGAGCAAAGTTGATTTCCCGCATCCGGAGGGACCCATAATGGCCACAAATTCTCCATTCCTGACCTGAAAGGAAATTTTGTTTAGGGCTATCGTTTGAACCTCCTCCGTTCTGTAAAATTTTTCGAGGTTGTCAATTGTTATCATAATTTGTAATTATTCGTTTTAAAGATTGGTTTGCAATTAGATTTTTTATTGTTCCACACTTCAGGTAATCATTCTTTTAATACTAATTCCTGAATGTTGCCGTAATTATCATAACTTGAAGTAATCACCTTATCTCCCGGTTGGAGCCCTTCAAGAACCTCATAAAATTCGGTGTTTTGACTACCCAGCCTTATATCGACCCTATATGCTGATTCGCCATTATTACTTACTTTAAATATCCAATTACCGCCAGTTTGCTGAAAAAATCCCCCTTTTGGTATAAGCAATGTCTGTTTCTCCTGGCTTAAGGCTACCCTGATCTGCAAAGTTTGTCCTCTCCGTATTCCTTCAGGAACTTCATCCTCAAAGTGCATATCCACCTGGAACCTTCCATTAGTCACCTGCGTGAAAACCTTTTTGATGGTTAGGGTATATTCCTTATTATTAAATCTAAATGTCCCGGTCTGGCCGGTGTAGATTCTGGAAATGTAATGTTCATCTATATCCACACGAACCTTAAAACCGCTTAATACATCTATCTGACCAAGGCGTTCACCCTTGTTCTTGGACTGGCCAATTTCTGCATCAAGGGAAGTGAGCTGACCGTCCACTGGAGCACGAACCACCAGGTCGCCCACTTTTTTTCGCATGAGTTGAAGCGCGCTCTGGGTGCGTTCATAGGAACTCTTAGCCTGAGAGATTTCTTGTTTCGTTGCGATGGAATCCTGTCTCAATACCTCTTCAGATAGCACCATGCGCTGTTTCTGGTAGTTATAATTATTTTCAGCTTCCATAAATTCCTGCCCTCCAATAGCCTGATTTTCATACAAGCGTTTATTAAGATGGTAGATCCTTTCGGCTTCAATAAGGTTGTTTTTCACATCCGTAGACTGATTGAGCCTGTTGATGGTATTCTGTCTCGCCTGCGTTTGGGAAATTTGCATTTGCGTCAAAAGATTATAAACCGCAGTTTCCTGATTTATAAGACTTAATTCAAGGTCTGTATTTGAAAGTCTTAAAATGGGTTCTCCCGACTTCATAACAGCGCCGTCTTCAACGTATATTTCCTCTACTCTTCCCCCTTCAATTGCATCGAGATAGATGGTTGAGATAGGCAATATTATACCATTTAAGGGAATGTTTTCCTGGAAAATACCCTGTTGCACGGTGTTGATACTTATTCTCTCCTTTTGAACATTCAGTTTTGTATTCCCACCGGATGATATCCACACATAAATTATGAATGCGAGTAAGGCAACAACACACAGACCAAGGGCGACCTTCTGTGGAGTAAATCTTTTCTTTTTTAATGGTATATCCAAACTTGAACTTTGTTATAGATATATAAATTTAGTGCCATTTGTTCAACATCGTGAATATCAAGTTTATTAGCTTCCATTTTTAAAAAAAATGTGTTCGATATCGAACAATTAGTGTTCGCTTTTAAGTCAGTTATATCTATGGCAAAATTGGCTTACGTACCCACTTTCATGTTGATGAAATATTGTAGTATTGCAGGTATGATACTGACAAATGCCCGAATATTAATCATTGATGATGACACCGATGTGCTTGTGGCCCTTCGGCTTTTATTGAAATCTGTTGTAAAAGAAGTAGTGGTTGAAAAGAATCCGAACCAGATACCTTCTCTATTGCAGAATAGCACTTTTGACATAATTATCCTGGATATGAATTTCAATGGTTTGGTTAATACAGGCAATGAAGGCATATATTGGCTTAACAAAATAAAGCAGCACAGTCCCGGGTCTGATGTTATTTTAATAACTGCTTATGGGGATATCGATCTTGCCATAAGGTCGCTCAAAGAAGGTGCCTCTGACTTTGTAGTAAAACCCTGGAAGAATGAGAAAATTTTAAGTTCTGTGCAGGAGCTCCTGGAGAAGGAAAAATCTGGCAAACCGGGTAAAAAGGAATTCCTTGTTGAGGGGACCCAAATTGTAGGGGAAAGTGAGGTGATGGAAGAGGTATTTGTGAAATTGAAAAAGGTAGCACCAACAGATGCCAATATTCTTGTCTTAGGCGAAAGCGGTACAGGTAAAGATCTTATTGCCCGATCCATACACGAAAACTCCCATAGAAAAGACATGCCATTTGTGAAAGTAGATGTTGGAGCGCTAACCGCTAATCTTTTTGAAAGTGAATTGTTTGGGTATAAAAAAGGGGCATTTACCGATGCCCGTGAAAACAGGAAGGGACGATTTGAAGCGGCCAATGGCGGTACCCTCTTCTTAGATGAGATTGGAAATATAAGTCTAAGTCAACAGGCCTCTTTACTTACAGTATTGCAGAACCGACACATTACTCCGTTGGGGTCAAACGAGGTCATTCCGGTAGATATCCGGCTTATATGCGCTACGAATCTTGAACTAGCAATGCTGGCGGATGAAACTAAATTCAGAAAAGATTTAATTTATAGAATCAATACGGTAGATATTACGGTTCCAACCTTAAGGGAAAGAGACGGAGACATCCTGCTTCTTACAAAGCACTTCTTAAAGATTTACAGCGAGAAATACAATAAGGGCCCCTTTGATTTAGATAAAAGTTTTGTCCAAAAATTGAAGTCACATACCTTCCCGGGCAATGTAAGAGAACTTCAATATGCCTTAGAACGAACGGTGATAATGGCTGACCATGAAATGCTAACACAAGCAGACCTCGTATTTTCGGGATTGGAGACGGCTAAAGGGCATACTGAACCCAAAGATTCAAAGCTCGGTGCAATTGAAAAAAATACAATACTTACAGTAATTAAAAAGAATAAGGGTAATATCTCAAAATCTGCTGAAGAATTAGGAATTTCCAGGGCTGCGTTATACCGTAGATTCGATAAATATGGCATATAAAACCCATGGCATATATCTGCTACCAAAGATTCTCATCTTATTGCTTTGCCTTATTTTACTGGCTTTTGCCATAGTCAACTCACTTTACTATCTCATTTTTGTCGCCGGAATACTTTCACATATATCATTTTTAAACCTTTACAAATTTCTTTTGAAACGTTTTACTGAATTTGATGACTTTTTTGAAACCGTTAAATATCGGGATTTTTCAAGGAGGTTTGTGGAGGAATTGGGTCCCCGTGATATAAGGCAGCTGCATAAAGGTTTTAACGAAGTAAATGGGGTGATAAGGGAAATAAATGCCAGGAAAGAGCTACATTACCTGTATTTACAAAAAATCCTCGAAATGGTGGATATAGGTATTATAGCCTATAATCTGGAGACCGGTGCCGTAATTTGGACAAATGACTCGATTAAAAATACGCTGGATATGCCCACCTTTAAGAATATAAGTTTTGTTTCCCGAAGGAAGCCGGATCTTTATAATAAAGTATTTGAAACTAATCATTCCAGTGAAACATCTGTATCCATCCCGGTAAAAAATGAAAACCTGAAAGTCTTAATCTCAGACACCATATTTGTGATAGAGGATGAAGCCTATAAGCTGATTGTGCTTCAAAATATTGATAAAACGCTCGATCAAAATGAATCTGAAGCCTGGAAAAAACTACTGAGTGTAATGACGCATGAAATCATGAATTCCGTTGCTCCAATTGCCTCCCTTGCTGATACACTTCAAACTCAGGTGCGCAATACAGTAAGTAATCCCAAAGAACATAGTCTTAAACTTGAAGATCTGGAGGCGGGGATTAACAGCATTAAAAAGCGAAGTGAGGGTCTGGTGAAATTTGCTACTACTTACCGAAGCCTCAACAAGGTGACTCAACTGCACAAGGAAAAGGTGCTGGTGCGGGAATTATTTTTAAATATCCAGCATTTGATGCAGCCTTCCATTCAAGATAAAAATATTAATATCAGTTATCTGTTGGGAAACCAGGATATGGAAATAGAAATTGACAGCTATTTGATCGAACAAGTGCTCATTAACCTTATTCTAAATGCTATTGATGCCTGCAAAAATAAAGCGGATGCAAAAATCGTGATTGCAGCTGAATCAGGAGTAAATACGATCATAAAGGTTCAGGATAATGGAAGTGGAATTCCGGATGAAATCATAGAAAACATATTTGTTCCCTTTTTCACCACAAAAAAGAATGGAAGCGGAATTGGTCTAAGTCTTTGTAAACAAATCATGTTGCTCCACAAAGGAAAGGTTCAGCTTTACAGTAAAGAAAATAAGGGGACGGTAGTTAGTTTGATATTTTTTGGCTAATCCCTTTTGGCCATGGGGTGTGGTTGGTGGGAGGTAAAGATGGGGAAAATAATGGATGACAGACCTTACCAAATGATTTTCATTAATCAGGCTCAAAAGTAGAAGACAATGAAATTTCAGGACCTGGCGATAATCAGCACAACCGAACAAACCATTTAAACGCAAAAAACCCATCTTTAATTTCTCAAAGATGGGTTTTGCGGTCCGGACGGGACTCGAACCCGCGACCCCCTGCGTGACAGGCAGGTATTCTAACCAACTGAACTACCGGACCTCGTATAGGTAAGGTGCTTCTTGCAGAAGCGGTGGCAAAAGTAAGGCATTTTATCGTTCCCGCAAATAAAAACGTGAAGGAAGATTGCAATATTCTGAGAAGGCCGGATTACCAGTGAATTATCCCAGCCAAATAATTAGTGTCGGTCCATAAAGTCCAATATCTGCGTTGCACTTCTTTTGCAAACAGTCATCCTGACGTTTGCGGTCAGGACTCCTTGGTTTACGCCCTTCGGTTGTGAGATCGCTTCGCTAGTTCCAAAAGCGCGCGCGCTCATGCCTTCGGCTTGATCCATGGACTTGATATTGAACTTTCTGGCTCAGCCACTTAACTCAATTGATAGACTCTAATCAATGTAGCCGGTTCCTTTTGATGATGTAACGCAGCAAAACCTTGTTGAACCCTTCAGATATATCAGCCGACACGAAGTCGATGCCGTATTGACCGCATTTCAGTTCCAGTTGCTGGGTGAAATCGTTCATCTGAGCGAGATAGGTCTCACGAATTTCATTGGGGTGGGCTTTCACCTGTTCGCCGGTCTCCGTGTCGATAAAGGTGTAGGGACGGTTTTCAAAATCAAAATCAAGTTCAGTGCGCTTGTCGGTGATGTGAAAAAGGATCACTTCGTGTTTGTTAAATTTCAGGCGCTGGAGCGATGAAAACAGCTCTTCCTGGTTTTCGGAATTGTCGAACATATCGCTGAAAATCAAAACGAGCGAACGTCGTTGAATGCGTTCCGCAATTTCATTGAGCGCCTGAACGGCTGAGGTGCTGCCTTTGTTGCCTTCTGCCGCCGGACTGGCCATAATGCCTTCCATCTCTGTAAAAAGGAATTTATGGTGCGCCATGGTCGATTTGGCGGGGGCGTGGAAGTTTACCTTATCGGAAAAAGTGGTGAGCCCAACGGCATCGCGCTGGCGTCGCATCATCTCGGTGATGGCGGCGGCTGCATAAACCGAAAAAGTCAACTTGCTGTGTTGATCGTCCCCCTCGGGCTCGGGATACCGCATGCTGTTGGACATATCGAGCAAAATCCTGCAGCGAAGATTCGTTTCCTCTTCGTAGCGTTTTACGAATAGTTTGTCGGTTTTGGCGTACAGCTTCCAATCGATGTGGCGGGTGCTTTCTCCGGTATTGTAAATCCGGTGTTCGGCAAATTCGACCGAAAACCCGTGAAACGGACTCTTGTGCATCCCGGTAATGAAACCCTCCACCACCTGACGGGCGAGAAATTCGAGGTGGGTGAGGTTCTGATATTTTCTTCGATCAATGGTTACCGGCATGTGTGTGATTTTTCATCGGTGAAAATACAAAGAAAAAAGGGAGGCGGTCGTCAAGGGACAACAACAGTTTAACGCGAGTTTTGTCACAATTTTTGCTTTAAAAAGGCAAAAATTCCGCCAAAACGTGAGCATCTTCCGTGTTTAATCCACGGGTTTGCAACCCGTGGCTATTCATGTTTGACCCCTTCGGGGTCTGTAACTACCCCCGACCAAATACAAAATATGAAAATTCGAAATATACTGCATTTGATCAACAGCCATGTTTGACCAGTTTCCACAAAAAAAGCGCCCGAAGGACGCTTTTATTTTTTCGTTGAGTTAAATGCCTTTAAACGTGGGCGTTCAATTTTTCAGTCAAAATATTCTTGGGAACTGCACCGACAGATTTGTCGACCACTTCGCCATTTTTGATGAAGAGGATG
>JBGTLS010000533.1:0-3919 GCA_041744015.1 Cryomorpha sp.
CCTGCGAATGGCACTGTTGTGCGCCCCGAGGGTTTTGCGTACACCTACTTCCCGGCCTCGACGCGAACTTTGGGCCAGGGTTAAATTGATAAAATTGATGCAGGCAATGAGCAAGATAAACAAGGCTACAGCTGAGAATACATAAATGTACAGGATGTTGCCCCGCGGTAAGTCAAATTCCCGGGTATTGTTGAAATGCAGTCCATCCAAAGGATCAAAGTGGTAGAGGTATTTCCCACCTACACTGTTGGCTTCCTGAAAGGGAATGATGTACTTGCTGTAAAACCCTTCCAGTTTATTCTCCATTTTATCCCTGTCGAATTCCGGAGTGGTGAGCAGGTAAGTATATCCGGACATCCAATACCAATCGCCCATCATTTGCTCACTCATTTGCGGGGGGAGGGCTGAAAAGGCGCGAAGTCCGGCGAACTGAATTTCTGTATTTGCAGGTGGATCCATCACCACACCGTCCACCACATACATTTTGTTATTTACTCTTAATTCCTGTCCCAGCGGATCTTTATCCCCGAAATATTTGTCCGATATCGACTTGGTGAGCACCAGCGAGTTTGGTTTGCGCAATACCTGGTCAGCATTTCCATGAATCAACTCAAAAGTAAAAACGTCAAAAAATGTACTGTCGGTTATGATAAATGCCGGTTCCTGGTAATTGATATCACCAACCCGGACGGTGGCATTCTGCGTCATTCCATAAATCCTTACAGCCTTTTCGATTTCGGGGTATTCATCTACAAGCGTTGGGCCTGCTGACATGTTAGATGCGGCCGAATGCATTTCCGAACCCAGTTCAACTTCAAGACTCAGCCGGTAAATCCGGGATTTGTTTTCCTGAAAATTTTCGTATGAGAGTTCGTCCTGAATATAAAGCGATATGAGCAGCGTGCAGGATATGCCGAGCGCGAGTCCGAATAGGCTTACAAAAGCATACACTTTGTTTCTCCAGAGATTGCGCAGGGCGGTGAGCATGTAGTTTTTTAGCATGGATCGTAAATATTATTGACAGCGTGGGACGGCAAAAATTTAAAGCAGCTCTTCGCGAACGCTAGTGGCGTTTTCTGAAATCAATTCCCCATCAAGGAGATTTACGATCCGGTTGGCATAAGAAGCGTCGTGTCGGGAGTGGGTTACCATTACGATGCTCGTGCCGCTCTGGTTGAGTGTGCTTAGGAGATCCATGACTTCATTTCCGTGAGTGCTGTCCAGATTTCCGGTCGGTTCATCTGCCAGCAATAAGCGAGGCCGCGCCACAAGTGCGCGTGCCACAGCCACGCGTTGTTGTTGTCCCCCGGAGAGTTGTTGGGGGAAATGTTTGGCCCGGTGGGCTATGCCCATTTGCGTCATCAATTCATTCACTCTTTGCTTTCGTTCCGCTGCTGAAACTTTTAAATATACCAGAGGCAAGGCAATATTTTCTGATACAGTGAGCTCGTCGATCAGATTAAAACTCTGAAATACAAAACCGATATTGTTTTTGCGCACATCTGCGCGACCGCGTTCGTTGAGATGGCTCATTTCTGCCCCATTGAGCAGGTACGATCCGCTATCCGGGCTGTCGAGCAGGCCCAGGATATTGAGCAGGGTGGATTTCCCACAGCCGGATGGGCCCATCACGGCTACAAATTCTCCCTGTTCGATTGTGAGACTTACATTGTTCAGTGCAGTGGTTTCCACTTCGTCCGTCCGGTAGGTTTTATGCAGATTTTTAATTTCAATAATATTCATGTGTACTTAAATTTGATTTCGAAATTTAAAGAAAGTTCCCGGCAGGTTGTTGCGGCCCTGCCAGGTCTTTCGTAATTTGGTTGTTTAGTTTGCCAACTTGTTTTAAGTTTATATGTTTTAAATCCACTTTTAAAAAAAAAGCCTGACAGTGTTTTCTTCATGACGGCCTATGAAACCTGAATAGTCAATCAGAAATCTCTGCCAGGTATTTTTTATGGGATTGTTAATTTGATTGTAAAGACCTGACGGCTATTCCCTTGATTTACTACCGACGAACTATGAATTCTGGTGGTGGAAATTTCCGTCAGGCTTTTTACATCTTCATTGTTTAAGTTTTAATTCCATTGCATCTCCATAGGCGGAATAGCCGTTGGTAAGTACCAGTTCGCCGGGTTCCAGGCCTTCCACTACTTCAATATATTCTGTGTTTTGTCGCCCGAGTTTTATTTCGCGGCGTACTGCCCGGTCACTGCCTTCCATTACATAAATCCAGTTGCCGCCAGTGCTTTGGAAAAATCCACCGCGCGGCACCAATATCGCTTCGGCAGTATTGCTCAACCGAGTTTGATCTGCAGGGTTTGGCCGCGTGTGATATTGGCCGGGATGCTGTCTTCGAAATTCAGGTGGGCTTCAAACTGACCGCCGGTAACTTCCGGAATCACCCGCTGCACACTGACGTGAAATGTTTTTCCCCCAAGGTTGAAATTACCGGTCTGACCCGGATGCACGCGCGAAAGGTAGTACTCATCGATCTGGGCACGCACCTTATAGCCCCCGGGTACATTGATGGTACCGAGGTTCTGCCCCCTGGTTTTTGATGTGCCGAGTTCAGGATTGAATGAAGTGAGTTGGCCCGACACCGGGGCGCGGATGATCAGGTTTTCTAAATTATCCTGAATAGCGTCGAGATTGCGTTCCATTAGTTCGATGCTCCTGTCTATGCGGCTGAGCTGCTGCTGTCTGTTCTGGGCTTCCCGTCGCATGCTCTCTTCGAGGAGTTGTTCCTTTTTCACCAGGTAATTCAGGTTGTTGCGTGATTGCTGATATGTATCGCCGGCGATGACACCCTGTACGAATAATGAACTATCAATTTTGTATTGGCGAACTGCTTCACCGTAATTGTACTGTACATCGATAAGCTGGTCGTTGAGATTGCGTTTGTTGTCTTCGATATTCAGCCGGGTATTCCGGAGGTTGTTGATCTGCTCAATAATCTGTGTTTCCCGATTCATGTAGTCGAGCATGAGCGTACTGTTGGAGAGCCGGAGTAGGGGTGTACCCGATTCCACTATGGCACCATCTTCCACAAATATTTCTTCCACATTGCCTCCTTCTGGTGCGGTAATATAGATGGTTTTCAATGGTTCCACCGTACCCTGAATAGATACAGCATCCTGAAAGAGGCCTGATATCACTGTTGCGATCGTCACACGGCTGCGATCGGCTGTGAAAGTTTTGCCCGGCGTGCCGGCAAGGGTAATGTAAAGCAGGATAGAAGCGCCAAAAACAATTCCCACGGTCATGAGAATGCGTTGCGGTGTCCAGGTTTTTATTTCAATTTGGCGATCCACGCGTTGATTTGTTTTATTTGATCATGCTTTATTCAACCCTTGTGCCATGATATTTTAGGTATGTAGTTCAGATGATTACGATATTTTATTTCGCTTTCGCGAAAAATAGTGTTCAATAACGGACAGTGCTTCGTTCAATATCGAACATTTGATTAATTTGGCCGGATTGAACGTTTAATTTATGTCAAAAACCAAAGGCTCCATTCTGGTCATCGACGACGATGCCGGTATACTTACGAGTGCACGTCTCCTGCTGAAGCAACATTTCACGGAAGTGTACACCGAGACAAGTCCCCGGGAACTGCCTGCTTACCTGAATGAAGGTAAAACAGATGTGTTTTTGCTGGATATGAATTTCCGGAAGGGTGAGGACGACGGACGTGAAGGAATGTACTGGCTTGAATATATTCAGGAAGTGAGCCCCCGTAGCAGCGTAATATTGATGACAGCTTATGGAGAAGTGTCGCTCGCTGTGGATGCGATTCGAAAGGGTGCGACGGATTTTGTGCTCAAACCATGGAGCAATGAAAAATTGCTGGCCACCGCACACGCCGGGTTAAAGTTGGCCAGGGCGCATCAGAAGGTGCATAAACTCGAAGAGTCGA
>JBGTLS010000534.1:0-13200 GCA_041744015.1 Cryomorpha sp.
CTAAACCGTTTCGTGGAGAAAAACGTGCGATTCATCCGGAAATTCAACAATGGCGCCACTCCTGTGGAATTGGACGCCGCCGGACGAATGTTGATTCCCGCGTCACTTTTGGACTATGCGGGCATAGAAAAAGATGTAAAAGTGACGGGAAACGGCGATCGAATCGAGATTTGGAACAAAAAAGCTTACGTCGCCATGCTGAACGAAGATGTCGATATGGCGAAACTCTCCGAAGAAGTGATGGGGAGGATAAATGACAACAATGAATCCTGATGCCTACCACAATCCCGTGCTTTTGCACGAGAGCGTGGATGCGCTGATCAATGATACAAATGGCGTCTATGTAGACGCCACCTTCGGCGGGGGAGGACATTCCCGCGAAGTTCTTTCCAGATTGAGCACCAAAGGCAAATTGATCGGTTTTGATCAGGATGAGGATGCAAAGGCAAACGTGCCGGCAGACTCCAGATTTCAATTCGTTCAGGCCAACTTCAGGTTTGTGAAAAACAACCTCCGGTTTTTGGGAATACCTCAAATCGATGGGTTGCTGGCAGATCTCGGCGTCTCATCTCATCAGTTTGACATTCCCGAAAGGGGATTTTCAATCAGAACAGAGGGGAAACTCGATATGCGCATGGGCAAGACCATTCCGCTCACTGCGGGCAAAGTGATCAACACATACTCCGAAGAGGCGCTGATGCGGATGTTTTGGGATTACGGGGAGCTGAAAGAATCGCGGAGGGTGAGTGCCAAAATCATTGAAGCCCGGGTCGAAAAACCGATCGAAACCACCTGGGAATTGGTGACCCTGATCGAGCCCCTGTCGCGCGATCCGAAAACGAACCGGTTCCTGGCCAAGGTCTTTCAGGCTATCCGGATCGAAGTGAACGCCGAGATGAAAGCCCTCGAAGAGCTTTTGCAACAAAGCGCCGAATTGATTAAACCCGGGGGTAAGCTGGTGGTGATTTCATACCACTCTCTCGAAGACCGGATGGTGAAGCGATTTATGAAAAACGGAGCCATTAGCGGCCCGCTTGAAAAAGATTTTTACGGCAATCCCCTGAGGCCATTTACACCCCTGCCGGGAATGCCCATAGTACCTGAACAAAAAGAAATAGACAAAAACGGCAGAGCAAGAAGTGCAAAGCTGAGAATAGTCACAAGAAATGAGTAACGCAAATAAAAAGAAAGAAAAAGGGAGTAAAAAACCCGGATTCACCCGCGGGGTGAATACCCTGCTCAGCGGGCGCTTTCTGACGCGCGAATATGTGCAGATCAATCTGCCATTCATTTTCTTCGTCGTGGCGATTATGGTGTGTTACATCAGCTACGGATATTTTGCAGAGAAAAACGTGAAAGACCTCGTGCAGGCTGAAGCCCAACTCCGTGAGCTCAAGGCACAGAATCTTTCCATGCACGCCCGCCTTGAGCAGCTGAAACAACAATCGGCCGTGGCCGAATCCATTCGAGATCTGGGACTGGTAGAGTCTACCACCCCACCGACCATCATTCGTGTCACTGATTCTGAAAACGACAATTAGCCGATGGATCAACGAAAAAATATCATCAACAAGGCCTACATCGTCTACCTTGGCATCTGCCTCTTTTCACTTTTCGTGATTGGCAAAATTGTCGTGATCCAGTTTGTGGATGGGGACAAATGGCAACGCAAGGTGGAACGTCTCACCACTGACCTGAGAGAAATCACGCCGGTGCGCGGAAACATCTATGCGGAAAATGGCAACATGCTCGCGACCTCCGTTCCCATCTATCAAATCCGAATGGACATGCAGGCAGATGCCTTGACGGAAGATATTTTCATGTCTCATGTGGACTCCCTTGCCTGGTACCTGAACCAGGTATTTCCCGAACGCACCAAAGAAACTTTCAAGCAAAGCCTCAAAAAAGCCTATGCGGATGGAAACCGGTACTACCTTGTAAAAGCCGGCGTGGAATACGATCAGGTGCAGAAAGCCCAGGAATTTCCACTTTGGCGGATGGGGCGATACCGGAGCGGGGTGATTTTCGAAAAGCAGACCATTCGGCGAAAGCCATATCAGGACATGGCTGGCAGAACAGTGGGTTACGAACGTGAAGGTGTGAGACCTGTCGGCCTTGAAGGAGCTTACAACCGGGAATTGAGCGGTCAGCCGGGCAAACGTTATGAAAAACGCCTTGCAGGCGGCGTATGGATGCCCATCAACAACCACAACGAAGTCGAGCCCGAAGATGGATCGGATATCTACACCACCATTGATGTCAACATTCAGGATGTGGCCACCAACGCCCTGCGGAAACAACTGAAAAAACACAACGCCCGCCACGGCTGCGCGGTGCTGATGGAGGTGAAAACGGGATATATCAAGGCCATTGCCAACCTCACGCTCTCCGGGGACAGCACCTATATGGAAGTGTACAACTATGCCGTGGGTGAAGCCACCGAACCGGGCAGTACTTTCAAGCTCGCTTCATTTATGGCGGCCTTTGAAGACGGGAAATTTGATCTGCACGATACGGTTGATACCAAAAACGGGAAGCAAAGATTTTATGACCGTATCATGCGAGATAGCAATGACGAGGGTTATGGGGTCATCGATGTATTAACGGTATTCCAAAAATCCTCAAACGTCGGTGTATCCCGGCTTATCAATGATCACTATAGCGCAAAACCACAGGAGTTTGTCGACAGACTTTATAAAATGGGTCTCGGCAAAGTATTGGGTCTGGAAATCGGAGGTGAAGGAAAACCGCAGTTGAAAGATCCTTCGGATAAAACCTGGTCAGGTGTGACTTTACCATGGATGAGCATCGGTTATGAAAGTCTGATGACACCGATGCAAACGCTCACATTTTACAACGCTGTAGCAAATGACGGCGTAATGGTGAAACCACTTTTCGTAAAAGAAGTACGCCGCAATGGTGACCTGATGTTTCGCAACGAACCGGTGGTGCTGAATTCATCCATCGCCTCCCGCGAGACCATCCAAAAGGCAAAACGCATGCTCGAAAGCGTCGTGACCGAAGAAGGTACAGCTTCCAACCTCCGGTTTGGGGCGTACAGCATCGCAGGCAAAACAGGAACAGCGCAAATTGCCAATTCGAAATACGGTTACAAGTACGATCAGGCTGTGAGTTATCAGGCTTCATTCGTAGGATATTTCCCGGCTGATGCGCCTGAATACACCTGTATCGTGATCGTAAACGGCCCATCCAACAATGTGTATTACGGCAATCAGGTGGCGGGGCCGGTTTTTAAAGAAATTGCAGACAAAGTATATGTGCAGCGGTTTGACTTGCAATCGCCCGTGGAACCCATCATCAATCCCCTGGCAGTGCATGTGCCCGTATCGAAAAGCGGAAATGCTTCCGACCTGAAAATGATCCTTGAAAAATTCGGGATACCTGTTCAGGACCAAAGCGATGACTATAGCTGGGTCACCACCAAAACCGGAGCAGATGAAGTTTCGCTCGAACGGCGAACCATCACACCCGAACGCGTACCCAATGTGGTGGGTATGGGCCTGCGCGATGCATTGCACCTGCTGGAGACCGCCGGCATGAAAGTGCGTGTGGCCGGTTCAGGAATGATCATACGTCAAAGTGTATTGCCCGGCACGACCATCACACCGGGGAAATCTATAACCATCGAACTTTCGTGAAAACCAACAATACATATCAACCCAACAGGCCGATTGCTGCATGAAATTGCTACAGGACATATTGTATCAGACTTCGATCAAAGAAGTAAGCGGAAGCACCAATCTGGCGGTGGAATCCATTGTCTTTGATTCGCGCAAGGTGACGGGCTTTTGTCTTTTCGTGGCAATCCGCGGTACGCAGGTCGATGGCCATGAGTACGTTGCGCAGGCTGTAGAACAGGGAGCCGTGGCGGTGGTATGCGAAGAATTTCCAGAAACAAAAAAACAAGGAATCACTTACGTAAAAGTTGCTGACGCCCATGCCGCATTGGGTGTAATGGCATCCAATTTTTACGACAATCCCAGTACGGAATTAAAATTGGTCGGCATTACTGGAACCAACGGAAAGACTACCTGCGCCACGATGTTATACCGCTTGTTTCGCCTTTTCGGCAAAAGAGCCGGGCTGATATCAACAGTGGAAAACAGGATTCACAGCGAAGTGGAGCCGGCCACCCATACCACACCAGATGCGGTGAGCCTCAACGCAATGTTGAGAAAAATGGTCTCCGCCGGTTGCGGCTATTGTTTTATGGAAGTAAGCTCACATGCGCTTCATCAACAAAGAGTCAGTGGAATCACTTTCGCCGGAGCGATCTACACGAACATTTCTCACGATCATCTCGATTACCACAAAACATTCGATGCTTACATCGGAGCGAAGAAAATGCTCTTCGACATGTTGCCAAAGGATGCTTTTGCGCTGGTAAACCTGGATGACCGGCAGGCCGAGACGATGTTGCAAAACTGCAGGGCCAAAACCCAAAAGACCTACGCCCTGAAATCGATGGCCGATTTCCGCGCAAATATTATCGAAAACCAATTTGCCGGCTTGCATCTGTCTATTGACGGAATGGATCTCTACGCCCGGCTGGTGGGTCGGTTTAATGCTTACAACATACTTTCTGTTTACGGAGCGGCTATCCTGCTAGAACGCGATAAGATGGAAGTGCTCACCGCATTAAGCAATATCAATCCAGTGGCGGGCCGGTTTGAATACGTGATCAGTCCGGATAAAATCACAGCCATTGTCGACTATGCCCACACCCCCGACGCGCTTCAAAATGTGCTCAAAACCATAGAAGACATCCGAACCAAAAACGAACAGGTGATCACCGTGCTGGGATGTGGCGGCGATCGCGACAAATCGAAACGTCCTGAAATGGCCCGGATCGCCTGTAAATACAGTTCCCGTGTGATTTTTACGTCCGACAATCCACGCTCGGAAGAACCGGAAGCCATCATCGCCGACATGAAAGCCGGAGTGGAACCGATTGATTTTAAAAAAACGAACACCATTGTAAACCGGCAGGAAGCCATTCGCATGGCATGTTCGATAGCGAGCAGCGGCGATATTTTGCTCATCGCCGGGAAAGGACACGAAAAATACCAGGAAATAAAAGGCGAGAAATTTCCATTTGACGATCTCGCAATTGTGGCAGACGCATTTAACACTCTCCAAAGCTGATGTTGTACTACATTTTTCAATACCTCGACAGCACGTATGACATTCCGGGAATTGGGGTGTTTCAGTATATCTCATTTCGGGCGGCCATGGCGGTACTCACATCACTGATCATCTCCCTGCTTTTTGGCAAAAACCTGATCAACCTCCTGCGTAAAAAACAGGTAGGAGAAACCGTACGCGACCTCGGACTTCAGGGGCAAATCCAAAAACAAGGCACTCCGACCATGGGTGGTTTGATCATCATCGCAGCGATATTGATTCCCACATTACTTTTTGCCGAACTCAATAATATTTACGTCATCATCATGCTCATCACTACCGTTTTCCTCGGTGCAATTGGCTTCCTGGATGACTATATCAAAGTATTCAAAAAGAATAAAAAAGGTCTTGCAGGTAAGTTTAAGGTGGTTGGTCAAATTTCGGTAGGTCTTATTGTGGGCAGCCTACTCTATTTCCACGAAGATGTAGTGAGCAAGCAAAAAGTATTTGACAGCCCATCGCCAATCGTAGTTAGCGAAACAGATACCCCAACTGCTCAGACCTTTAAATGGGTGGAGCAAAAATCCATCAAAACCACTATTCCGTTCGTAAAAAATAACGAATTCAATTACGCCTGGATTCTTGCGCTTTTCACCAAGAAAAACGCGAAAGACTGGGCATGGATCGTATTCATCCCGATTGTGGTATTTGTGGTGACCGCTGTGTCAAATGGAGCGAATATCACGGACGGTCTTGATGGTCTGGCCACTGGCACCTCGGCTATTATAGGAGTCGTGTTGGCCATATTTGCCTTCGTTTCCGGCAACGTTATTTTCGCAGATTACCTGAATATCATGTTTATCCCCAATTCCGGGGAACTCGTTGTTTTCATCAGCGCATTTGTGGGAGCGTGCATCGGATTCCTGTGGTACAATTCTTATCCTGCGCAGGTTTTCATGGGCGATACAGGAAGTCTGGCCCTCGGTGGTATCATCGCCGTGTTTGCTCTGGCGATTAGAAAAGAACTGTTGATTCCGCTTTTTTGCGGTATTTTCCTGATTGAAAATCTTTCTGTGATGATGCAGGTGACCTATTTTCGGTACACCCGCAAAAAATATGGAGAGGGTCGACGCATTTTCCTGATGTCGCCGCTTCACCACCACTACCAAAAATTGGGATACCATGAGTCCAAAATCGTTTCGCGGTTCTGGATTGTGGGTATTCTGCTCGCCGTATTATCCATCGTAACCCTGAAACTGCGATGACGAAAATGCTGATTCTGGGAGCGGGTGAAAGCGGAGCGGGTGCAGCCCTTCTCGGCAAAAAACTCGGATACGATGTTTATGTCTCCGATCGCGGTCCAATCAAACCGAAGTACAAGGAAATTCTTGTAAACGCCGGGGTGAAATGGGAAGAAGGTCAGCACAGCGATGAGTTTTTGGCTGGAGCGGAACTGGTGATCAAAAGTCCCGGCATTCCCTCCGGAGCCACTGCTGTGATCGCTTTACGCGAAAGCGGAGCCGAAATAATCTCCGAAATCGAGTTTGGAAGCCGGCACACCAAAGGAAAAATCATCGCGATCACCGGTACAAACGGAAAAACGACCACGACCCTGCTCACCCACCATATTTTCGCGAAAGCGGGATACGATGTGGCTGTGGGAGGAAATGTGGGAACGAGCTTCGCGGGATTGCTCGCCCAACGCGATTACGAATATTTCGTGCTCGAAGTGAGTAGTTTCCAACTCGATGATATCGTTCATTTCCGCCCTGACGTGGCCATTCTGCTCAACATCACCCCCGATCATCTGGATCGCTATGGTTACGACCTGGCGAATTACGTGGAGGCCAAATTTGCTATCGGTCAAAATCAAACCGCAAACGACCATTTTATCTACTGCGCAGACGATCCGATCACTTCTGAGAATCTGAAAAAATTTGACATACGCGCACAAAAACACCCCATTGCCCTCAACGGTCCCATTGAAGATGGCGCCTTTTTGACGGAAAACGAATTGATTATAAACCTTACCAATAAACCTTTTGAAATGTCCATACACGATCTGGCCCTGCAAGGCAAACACAATGCATACAACTCCATGGCGGCAGGAGTATCAGCACGCATATTCGAGATTCGAAAAGAGATAGTACGGGACAGCCTCTCAGACTACCAAAACATCGAACACCGATTGGAGTTTGTAGCCGAAATCCACGGAATCAAGTTTATCAACGATTCCAAAGCCACCAACATCAACTCTACATGGTACGCGCTGGAAAGCACGGACGGACCGGTGGTTTGGATTGTTGGCGGTGTCGATAAGGGCAATGATTACAGCATTCTCGAACCAATGGTAAGGGAAAAAGTAAAGGCGATCATTTGTCTGGGAAAGGACAATCAAAAACTCCTCGAATTTTTCTCACCGATTATCGACGATATCGTTGAGGCGCGATCGGCAGCGGAAGCTGTTGGTTTTGGATATCAATTTGGCCGAAAGGGCGACACTGTATTGCTCTCTCCCGCATGCGCCAGTTTCGACCTTTTTGAAAATTACGAAGAGCGTGGACAAAAATTCAAATCAGCCGTTCGCGCGCTTTAAAACCCTGTAGGAAATATGGAAAACCCCCAATCCAAAAACACTACTTCAGCTCAAAGCAGACTGATCTCAACCCGGTTGGAAAGCCTGCGCAATCAGCAACCATTTTCACTTGAAGTGGTTGGAGAAATCAATGGCGTTACCCTGGTAAATGATTCCGCGGCTACTACCCTGGATCTCGTGGCATCTTCGCTGATGGCATTTGATAAACCCGTGGTGTGGATCGTGGAGGCCAATTCGATCAACGACGAAATGCATATGCTGTGCGAAATCGTCAAACAAAAAGTAAAAACCGTTGTCGCCATTGGCTCGTGTACCGATGAATTGCATGAAGCGCTGTGGCCCGCCATTGGCTTCTTTATTTCGGCCAGCAGTTGGGAAGAAGTATTGGACATGGGCATCATGGCAGCTGAAAGTGGTGATACCCTCCTGTTTTCTCCGGGATGCAGGGCAAGTGAACCTTTTAAGAATTATCGTGAGCGGGGCGCATACCTCAATCAGCTCATAGAGATAAAAAGAAACACCAATCCCTAATACAATGAGCGAAGCCAGAAATTACACCATTCACAAGAGCAAGAAGAGTCAGACCGATCGGGTACTCGATGCGCGGCAAAGCCTGCGTAAAACGCTTGAGGACACCTCTTTTCGGCTGGAAACAGTGAGAGAGCTGAACGGGATCGAATTTGTAAATGACGCCCGCTCAACCGACCTTCTTTCAACCCGCGACAGTTTTAAATGTGTATTGAAACCAATTGTCTGGCTGGCCTCTGCAACCCCCCACGACCGCGATTATGCACTTCTTGAAAAATATGTAAAATACAAGATCAAATCCATCGTGGTATATGGCGGAAACGGCGACGACATGAAAAACAAACTTGGTGACTTCGTTGAGAAATTCAGTGCTGCACGCGATCTCAGAGAAGCTGTCAGTATGGCCTACCAAATGAGCACAACAGGTGATGTAGTGGTTTTTTCACCGAGCTGCACCCCAACCGACGCTTACCGAAATTTCGCAGACCGCGGCGGCGCGTTTAAAAAATATATTGAAGAATTGATTTGAAAAATTGAAACAACTGATAGCAAAATATCTGCGGGGCGATCTCGTGATCTGGATGGTGTGCCTCACCCTGGCATTGCTGTCAATACTTGCCGTGTACTCGAGCATTTCCAGCCTCGCCTACAAGTATTCGGATGGAAATACGTTTCACTATTTGTTCAAACACGCCATGATGTTGGCAACCGGTTTTTTCCTCATGTACCTTATTCACAAAGTCAATTACCGCTATTTCTCCCGCTTGTCGCAAATAGCGATTTGGGTCTCAGTAGTCTTGTTGGTTTTGACGCTGTTGATTGGGGTCAATCTGAACGACGCGAGCCGATGGATTAAAATTCCGATTATCAACCAGAATTTTCAGACTTCCGATTTTGCAAAAATAGCCCTCATCACATTTGTGGCCAGGATGCTAACCGTGAAACGGGAGCAGTTAAGTAGCCTTCGCCACGGCCTTTTGCCAATCCTGATTCCAATCATTCTCATTTGTGGCCTTATCCTTCCGGCAAATTTCAGCACGGCTGCCATATTGTTTTTTGTCTGTTTCGTGATGCTGTTTATTGGCGGTATTCCAATCAAACACCTGGTGTTGGTGGTGGGATTGGCTATTGCAGGCTTTGCCCTTTTGCTCACGGTGGCAACTGCAGTACCCGATCTTCTTCCCAGGGTGGAAACGTGGAAGACTCGTTTAATGAGTTTTGAGTCTGGTGACAGTGAAGCCAACTATCAGGTGGAGCACGCCATGATGGCCATCAAATCGGGCGGATTGTTGCCATCCGGACCCGGTACGGGAGACTCGAGAAATTATTTACCCCACCCATATTCCGACATGATTTACGCTTTTATCATTGAAGAATATGGAAGCATCGTCGGAGGGTGTGGGGTCATTCTCCTCTTTCTGATTTTTCTCTACCGCAGCATGAAGATTACACGGAAGTGTGAACGGGAATTCGGATCCCTGCTCGTGTTGGGTCTGAGTTTTCTGATTGGCATTCAGGCATTCATCAATATGGGCGTGGCTGTAAGCTTATTGCCCGTTACAGGTCAGCCTCTGCCCCTTGTGAGTATGGGTGGAACCTCCATCTGGTTTACCTGCCTCGCCATTGGAATGATCTTGAGTGTAAGTCGGGCGACCCTCGAAGGTGAAGCCGTACGCGGAAAAAATATTGTAAAAAAGAAGCCTTATGCCGTCGCCTAAAATAATCATCAGTGGTGGTGGCACAGGAGGCCACGTTTTCCCGGCAATCGCGATTGCCGATGCCATCCGTGCGGTACATCCCGATGCGGAATTGCTCTTTGTAGGCGCGCTCGGCAGATTGGAAATGGAGCGGGTACCCAAAGCCGGCTATCCGATTGAAGGTCTTTGGATCAGCGGATTTCAACGCAGGCTCACCTGGCAGAATATGATGTTTCCGCTTAAGCTGGTTTCAAGCATGCGTAAAGCAGGGAAAATCGTGAAAAAGTTCAAGCCGGATGCCGCAGTGGGTGTTGGTGGATACGCCTCAGGGCCGCTACTTCGCGTGGCTGCAGCCCGCAAAATCCCAACCCTCATCCAGGAGCAAAATTCCTTTCCGGGCATAACCAACCGGCTTCTCGCCAAAAAAGTAAGCCGTATCTGTGTGGCGTATCCCGGAATGGAGCGCTGGTTTCCCAAAGATAAAATCACCATAACCGGAAACCCGGTGCGCAAACAGGTCACCGAGCTGACTGGCAAAAAATCGGAAGCCGCAGCATTTTTCGGTTTGGATGAATCCAAAACAACGATGTTAATCATTGGTGGAAGCCTCGGTGCACGAACAATAAATGAGTCGATTGCAGCGAATATTGACCTCTTTGAAAAACACGATTATCAGCTCATCTGGCAAACCGGGACTGGATTTGCCGCGCAGGCCGAAGCCATAGTAGACGCTATGGGCTACAATGGTGTGCGAACCTATGCATTTATCGACAAAATGGACTTTGCTTATGCTATGGCTGATGTCGTGGTATCCCGTGCAGGAGCCATGTCGGTATCGGAATTGTGTCTTGCGGCAAAACCATGTATCCTCATTCCTTCTCCAAATGTGGCCGAAGACCATCAGACCAAAAATGCGAAAGCACTGGTAGATGGTGAAGGAGCCATTATGGTGCGAGATGCAGATGCGCAGGCATTGTTGAGACACGAAATTGAAACAATCATGGGCGATGCCGGACTTCGGGCCAAACTCGCATCAAATATTACCAAACTGGCTTTCGCCAACGCAGCAGAACGTATTGCCGCTGAAGTTTTGAAACTGATCGAAGAAAATTGACAACGGGCCAAATCCATAGCGTGTATTTCGTAGGTATCGGAGGAATCGGTATGAGTGCCCTGGCGCGTTACTTTAAGGCAGCCGGAAAACGTGTGGCCGGTTACGACCGGGTGAAAACCGAACTGACTACCGCACTCGAAAATGAAGGCATGGAAATAGTTTATTCCGATACGCCTGCCGCCATTCCACAATGGTTTTTGAATACCCCACTTGATCGGGCTTTGGTCGTTTATACACCCGCGATACCATCTGCTCACACCGGTCTCAATATCTTGCGCAACCACGGTTGCGAAATACTTAAGCGGTCAGATGTTTTGGGGGTTATTACAGCGGGTCAGCAACTTATTGCAGTGGCTGGAACACATGGTAAAACCACCACCACAGCCATGATCACCCATATTCTCCACCAGAGTCAACTGGGGTGCAATGCCTTTCTGGGTGGAATTTCGACCAACTACAATACGAATCTCATACTCGATGCGCACAGCAAACATGCCGTCGTGGAAGCAGATGAATACGACCGGTCATTTTTGAAACTGGACCCTTATCTGGCGGTGATTACCTCGGTGGATGCCGACCACCTGGACATTTATGGCGATTCAGAAAATATGATCGAAGGCTTTAAAGCATTTTCAGAAAAAATCCATCCGGAGGGATGCACAATTCTGCGCTACGGATTGCCGTTGAAACCCAAAGGAAAATATATCACATACAGCCTCGATCAAACCGAAGCAGATCTTCACGCCACGAATGTGCACATCGAAGCGGGAGAATATGTATTCGACGTTGTGCTGAAAGGCGATAATCTGGGCACCATCCGCTCTGTTTTTCCCGGAAGCCACAATGTTGAAAATTGCCTGGCCGCCATTGGAATTGCATTGCAGGTAGGACTAACTTTTCAGGAAATAGCCGGTTATGTGGCGACATTCCGTGGGGTAAAACGCCGCTTTGAATACCATATCCGACGCGAAGAAACCGTTTTTATCGATGATTACGCTCACCACCCAACCGAGATTTCTGCTTGCGTGTGCTCAGTGAAAGAATTGTATCCTGACAAACGAATTACCGGTGTATTTCAGCCGCACCTCTACAGCCGCACCAGGGATTTTGGTGATGACTTTGCGACAAGCCTGTCGGAACTGAATGAGCTTTTGCTTATGGAAATCTACCCTGCCCGGGAAGAACCACTGCCAGGAATTGACAGTAATTGGCTACTTAATAAGGTGCAGATGGTGAATAAAAAATTGGTTGACCGTCAGGAACTTGTCAAAGAAGTACTCAGATTGCAGCCCGAAGTACTGCTTACCATGGGTGCCGGTGATATTGATAAAATGATACAACCACTTAAAGATGCATTGGATGAAGAAGATGCATAAAATATTAAAAGTCATAACATTCTGCTTGATTGGTGCAGCCATCCTGACCTTACTTGGATTCGTGGGCAATATGCGCAGCAGTGCAGCTTGTGAGTCGTTGGAAATTCGATATCTGAATAATTCTTCACCGGGTTTTGTACAGGAATCAGAAATCAGACAGAATATTCTGGAAGCCAGCGGACCGCTTGTGGGAAATAAACTAGGAGAAATTGACACCCGCATGGTTGAAGAAGCGGTGACTAAACTGCCACATATTAAAGAGGCGGCTGTATTTAAAACAATTGACAAAAGGCTGATGATTGAGGTGGCAGAACGCGTGCCAGTTATACGGCTCATTGACATTCATGGCACACACTGTTACCTCGACGAAAATGGATATTTGATGCCAATTTCTTCAAATGCATCTCCGAGACTTCCGGTCGTAACAGGACATTTTAACATTCCGGTTGAAGCGGTGAAATCCTGTTTACACCACGGCGATTCCGTCCTGGATGTCAGACTCGCCGGAATTTTCACCTATGGGAAGGTCGTTTTGGCCGATCCATTCTGGTGCGCGCAATTGCAACATACAGAAGTGGACCGTTTTGGAGATTTTATCGTGTTTCCCCAGGTGGGCGGTCACACCATCAATTTTGGTCCGCCGGATGAACTTCCCCGCAAGTTGGATATGCTAAAAACCTTTTACGGAAGAGGCATGGGCGCTTCCAACTGGAATAAATACACTGCTATAAACCTGAAATTCAA
>JBGTLS010000535.1:0-3859 GCA_041744015.1 Cryomorpha sp.
CTGAATTAAAAACCACTTCTCTGCGTGATTCATGATAGGCTATCACCTTCCGGTCAGTTACAATCCACAGATTATCCCGACTATCCTCCAGAAAACCAGAAACTTCTTCAATGGGCATGGACACAGCCAATGGGTGAACCACCATCGTATCGTTGACCAGCTCCAGCAAATTTCTTTCAGTGCCTATCAGAACCCGATTGTCCCGCGTGGTATACAGCGCTTTTGCCGGTATGCGTTGTCCTTCCGGAAAAGGAATTTTAGAGACCTCATCACCTTCCCATTTGAGAATATGATCAAACCATACATAGCTCAGAAAAGTGGTATTATCACGCCGTGTAATGGATTGTACAAAATATTGATGTACGGGTAAATTGTCCGGACCAGGTTCTACAAGTCCATCATCATTAATAATAAACACACCATGTTCACGGCTGCCCATGATCAATCTGTCTTTGTGATCGAAAGTAACCGGATAGATATTCGTAATGATCTCCTGATTTTTTCCTGCGATGTGTTTGAATCGGGGTGGTTTTAGTTTTACCAGCCCGCAAATAGATGTCGCAAACCAAACATTTCCCTCCCTGTCTTCGAAAACCTGATTTACCAAACCTTCCGGACAGACATAATCAGTCGTAAGTTCTGTAAACTCCTTTTTATCCATATTGAATAAAACCAATTCGGGGGAGCTGTATTTCCGGATATATAAGTTGGTTCCAAACAAACTCAACTCTATTTGCGCCGATTCTTCAAAATAGGGAGATACATCAAACCTGTCCACCAATCTCCAATCCCGGTAATGCGCGATCAAAGGACCATCCATGACCCAGAATTCATCGTAATCATTTACAAAAATAATGGAGCCAAATTGATTATGTACAGGTACGAGCTCACGACCGGGTCCCACGTATTTTTCACTGTGAAAATTGGCAGATTCCGCCGAACGGGATACAAGGGCAACATTCGTAAAGAATGATGATGGCTGCCATGGCATTTCATATTCCGGATTTTTTTCAATGATTTTATAAGTCTGTGCTTCCGCAACAATACGCATACCTGCTGAAGAGAAAAAGTAAAGCTTATTATCAGGAAGATTGCGAATATGCACGTAGGTACCGTCACCATATCCCAGACTATCCGAGAGATCGTAAAAATGGTTGTCTCTGTAGAGAATCAGCCCTCCGCCGTATGAGCTGATCAGCAGGTCCCCATTTGCATTTTCAAAGAGAATACTGATCCTGTTCCCTTTTAATTCCGGTGCATTTTCAACGGAAAAGTTGGTGAAGCTTACACCGTCAAAACGGGCAAGTCCTCCTTCCGTAGCCACCCAAATATATCCATCGGTGGTTTGCAGTATCTGATTTACTGAATTTTGCGGAAGTCCATCCTTCACTTCCCAATTGTCGCTGCGGTAGTCCTGGGCAAACAGGCCCAAAGAAAAAAACATGCAGATAAACCACAATCCACAGCAGTCCATGAATCCAGCAATGAGAAAACTCACCGCGTTTCGCAGGTGCATCAAAGGCTCTTTGAAGATGGAAGAATTCGCGCCCAATGCTTTATTGATTTCAAAAATTTCAAATATACACATTGCAGGAACTGAAAAACGCAGCACCGATTTAGTCGTACTGCGTTTTCTATATTTTTCCCGGAAGGAAATTGCCAAAATCAAAGTTCTGCTTATTCTGAACCGGTATTTAAAATCGATTTATTGCAACCTGAAATTTAGTTTGAGTTGATAAACAGATGTTACAGGTTCGCCGCTTTCGTATGCGGGTGTCCATTTCGGCATTTGACCGAGCAAATCAACCACAGCCGCATCGAAGGCCTTTCCCGGAGATTCAAGAATCATGTGCGCTCCGATATCACCATCTTTCAGAATTTCAAATCGCACCTTCACAATTCCATACAATCCTGTACCCACAGCTTCTTTAGGGAACCCCAAATGCGCAGCGATAAATTGATCAATATTTTTGAATTGCTGCCCTCCATTGAAAATCGGTGCGGATCGTACCACTTTCAAATCTTTTTCAACTTTTTTTGGAGACGTTGTAATCTCACTGTAAATAAAATTGTCGGTGTAGTCGTGAGCCCACACGACATCCTGCGCAGAAAGTGCTGAAAAACCAGACGAAATAAAACAAAGATTGATCAGAAAAATTTTTACTCGCAGTAAAAAATTCTGGTTCGTAAAAGAATAAATAATTGGCGTTTTCATGGCTCTGTAAATTTGGTTAGTCATTTTACTTCTCTGACATCCCAAATATACGCTGACCAGTATCTGGCATAAAAGACCACTTTGGGGTATATTTGAAAAATACCCCCTTTGGGTGATAATTGAATTCGTATAAACTCAAGTTTCGCATATCATTACTGCTCAAAATAGTGCTGAGGTATTTGTGTAGTGTCCGCTGCGCGAACAATGTTTTTACTCAGAGAGCACAGAGACGAGCCGTGTGTTGGAGAGCCCAGAATAGTTTTTGTGTAATCTGAAATTATTGACTTGGGACCATATTTTTTTTATGATCCTGTTTTTCTCTCCGGCAGCTTTGCTGCTAAAGTTCTGTGCTCTCCAACATTTAATACGTTTCTGTGCTCTCTGTGTAATTTTTTTGCACGCGCAGCGTGCATCCCCCGAATGGCTTTTATAGCTTTTGAATTATAAAATTATGGTCAATTGGATATCCGAAACTTCAGGTATTAAATTAAAAAAGCTTTTGCAGGTATCTCATTTCAAGCCCTCTAAAATCATCAATAACCAGGTCACACGCGTTCAATTCCTCCCGGCTGTGCGTGGTGGTGATCCCAATCACCTTGCAACCCGCCGACTTCCCCGCCTGAACTCCCGCGAGCGAATCCTCCACCACAATACATTGTTCAGGAGGCAATCCCAGCGCAGCCGCTGCTTTCATATAAACGTCGGGGTTGGGTTTTCCCTTTTTCACATGCGAAGAATCGAGCACAGCATCAAACCGGTTTTTAATTCCCAATCCCGAGAGAATAAATTCCGCATTTTCGCCCGGAGCGGAGGTCGCAACGGCCATTTTGAATCCGTTGTTTTTCAGATGATCAATAAATTCAATAATTCCCTCTACCGGATACAAATCCTTTTTAAAAACATCCCGAAACAATCGTTCCTTCTCATCGGCGTATTCCAGAAGCTCTGCTTCCGAAAGTGTATTTTCAAACAATTCGGGTATCCACTCGTGATTTGTACGACCGTAAATCCTGCTTTGCAAAAAAGCATCATCTACGAGCCGGTTGTGGTTTTTACAGAATAAACCGATGGCGATTTTATGCGCCGGATTGCTGTCCACAATCACGCCGTCCATATCAAACAAAACCCCAAAAGTGAAATCTGTCATATATAAAAATTTATGCCGGCAGAAGCCGGGATTTGATTTCAGAATTAATATTGGTTGACAAACTTACCCAATTTCGCACATTTTTTTTAATTCAATATAAAGGGTGAAATATTCATAATCAATAAAATACACTTATGTATTCCATTTCTTTACGGGATATAGGCGCTTTTTCATTTTGAACTGACCCTGAATGGGTCAAATATGAATAGCCACGGGTGGTAACCCGTGGCATAGGACGGAAACGTCCACGTTTTGGCGGAATTTTTGCCTTTTGAAGCAAAAATTGTGACAAAATCGCGAAGCGTTTCACAACCGAAATTCGTAAAACTGATATGCGAAAACTTGAGAAAATTAAATAACCTCGAAAAACATCGAAACCTTAATGTCATCCCAGGCCATGGTAATTGCGCCTCTGCTTTTCTCACCTTCTACGGCTTCCACCGTATAAGTCAGTCTTTCAGTGATTTTTTTGGAAGTTTCAGGCTTTACCTTCACCC
>JBGTLS010000536.1:0-6933 GCA_041744015.1 Cryomorpha sp.
TGAAGATAATATCGAAACTGTAAACTGGATTCGCATGCGTGATATCAACCTCACTTACCAGATTTCGCCTGCTCTGTTGGAGCGGCTCAAACTTTCCCGGGCTTCACTCACCCTCACAGCACGCAATTTATTTCTGATTACCAATTATACCGGGATTGACCCGGAAACTTCCCTCGGAGGAGCATCCAATTCATTTGGACGTGATTATTTTAACAATCCCAATACGAAAAGTTATGGGGTCAATCTTTCCGTAACTTTCTAAATTATGAAAATCCCAATATGCATCACCTGTTTTTGCCTTGCGCTTGCCGGTTGCAATCTTGAAGAGATCAATGAAAATCCGAATGTGCCATTGGAAGTGCCTTTCAGCACTTTATTGCCCCCTGCCCAAAAAGGACTTGCGGATGTACATGGTGGCCGTATATATCGCTATACCGGCATTTTTGCTCAGCAGCTCACAGGAGTGGACAGGCAGGAGCTCCTTGCGGAAAATTACCAGCCCGACGAACTTTTTGTGGGCAATGTATGGAGCGATATTTATGTAAACGCCATGATCAACATGCGGATTTTGATCGACCGCGGCACAGAAGAACAGTCACCCCATTATACCGGTGTAGCCAGAGTGCTCATGGCCCAGTCCATCGGCATACTTACGGATGTATGGGGTGATGTGCCCTATACACAGGCCCTCCAGGGAGCGGAATTCCCAAATCCGGTTTACGATTCACAGGAAGCGCTTTATGCTGAAATTCAGTCCTTGCTCGATCAGGCAATTCTGGATCTTTCCCTTACGGAAAGCGTTTTCAAACCCGGTGTCGACGACATCATTTACGGAGGCGACATCCAGGCGTGGCGGGCGGCAGCACATTTATTAAAAGCCCGGTACCACATCCATACCACCAACCGTTTTCCACAGGCAGCGCAATTCGCTCTGGATGCATTAACTGGAGCAATATCCAGTCCCGCTCAGGATTTTCAATACAATTACCTCGGAGCCGGCGAAGACATCAATCCGCTCTCCAGTTTTTATCAGATTACACCCGACACGGATATTGACCCGCAGTTTATCGAATTGCTTGAACTTTTAGACGATCCCCGGCAGAGCCTTATGTTTCGCAACATCCCTTTCTCTGGCGGCAGAATGAGACCCGGCAATTTTTTTGCAGCTCCAGCTGCTCCAGTCAAAATGGGATCATACCTGGAAATGTTGTATATCAAAGCTGAAGCTGCCTACCGAACAGGTGATCAAACAGGCGCACAAACTGCCCTTGAAGAAGCCGTCACGTTGTCAATGAATCAGGTTTCGTCCGGATCAATTTCTGCTGAAGACCTCAGTGCATATCTGAGTACAAATGTCCAGCTTACCGGCGTTTTTGAAACAGATATCCAAACCATACTCACCCAGAAATACATTGGTATGTTTACCACACCGGAACCCTGGACAGATTTTCGGCGAACAGGATATCCGGAGTTGGAGCCGAATCCTGTTGGCGCAACATCATCCAATCCATCCGGAGAAATTCCCCGTCGATTGATTTACCCCCAAAGCGAAAGACTCAGAAATACCAATTTTCCACAACCTGCTCCAAATATGCAAACCCGCTTCTGGTGGGATCTGAACTGATATGAAAAGTCTCATTTTTTTTTGGATTCTGTTTTTTATTTTCGGCCGGGGACCAGATCAACCAGTGGTAAAAGTTGAAGTCCTGGAACCAAAATCAAAGGGAACCTTGTTTATCATGGGAGGTGGGAAAATCCCAGACTCGCTGACCAAACAGCTGGTGGAACTTTCCCCTCTCGGCGCTGAAGGATACATACTTGTGTTTACACAATCAAGCTCTGAGCCTGATTCGTCATTTTTTTATGTCAACAAGAGACTCAGTCTTTTTACAGAAAATCCAATATTGATGTGGGGAGATTCTGTTTTTGATCAAACCGCGAGGGACAGTATTCGAAATGCTTCGTTGATTTACCTTACCGGTGGGGATCAGGGGCGGTTTCTAAACACTGTAGATTCACAAACGCAGCAAGCTATCAAAGATGCCTACCAAAATGGGGCAACAATTGCAGGTACCAGCGCCGGAGCAGCACTCATGAGTGCCTTGATGATTACGGGTGATCAAAAAATGGTGGAAGAATATGAATCCACCTACAGTTCGCTTATTTATAACAATGGTGTCTATGCAAAAGGTTTGGGATTAATTGACAGCGTAATTGTCGACCAGCATTTCGTAATGCGGAGTCGTTACAACAGGATAATCAGTGCCATGGCCGATAGCCATTATCCATACGGTGTGGGTATTGAAGAATCGACTGCACTGATTGTGGCCCCCGATTACATGACAGTTGCGGGAGAAAATCAGGTCATACTCTTTCGCAAACCGGGAAGTTATTTTCGTCACAATGACCGCATAGGGCTTAGAAACCTTCGAATAAATATCTACCTTCCCGGTGATACTTTTCACTTAATTCAAAACATTCCCAACTAAATTTTTGATGATGAAAAATCTCTATACAAACACGATTCTGATTACTTCGGTACTTCTATCCACCGCTTTACACGGACAAAATTACACAAGCTACTTTACAGGAAACGAAGAAAATATAGATGTACAACCGCAATTTGGCTTGTGCCTGATGGGCGGTGCCGGAGAAAGTGATGAGGCCATGATCTGGTTTCTGGAAAGAGCCAATGGAGGAGATGTGGTGGTTTTGCGCGCGTCGGGTAGCGATGGATACAACGATTACATGTTCAGTGAACTCGGTGTGGCGATCAATTCGGTGGAGTCCATTGTATTTCACAATGCGAACGCGTCATATGACCCATACGTAATCGACAAAGTAAACAATGCCGAAGCCATTTGGATGGCTGGAGGCGATCAGAACAACTATGTGACTTATTGGAAAGATACACCCATTATGGAGGCCATCAACGATCTGATCAATGTGAAGGGTGGACCAGTTGGCGGAATCTCTGCAGGTATGGCGGTGATGGGTCAGGCGTATTTTCCGGCAAGTGCAGGATCAATATCTTCTGAAGCCGCCCTTGCAAATCCATTTGCTCCTCAAATGCAATTTGGATACGATGATTTTATCAAAGCACCATTTATGGAAAATGTCATTACCGAAACCCACCTCAACGATCCCACGCGGATCAGATATGGTCGAATCACGGCATTTATGGCGAGATTGACAAACGATCACGGTGTGCGTCCTTTGGGGATGGGCAGCAATGAATATTCAGCGATCGCCATTGATGAAGATGGCTTCGCAAGAGGTTTTGGAGAATACCCTCAATATGATGACGATCAGGTATATTTCCTACAGGGTAACTGTGAGGAACCATCCGGACCCGAAATCATTCTTTCCGCTCAACCACTTACGTGGAACAGATCAGGTGAAGCAGTGAAAGTATATCGCTTGCCTGCTACCGCAAGCGGCGGAAACTATTTCAATCTGAATACATGGACGGATGGAGAGGGAGGATTTTGGGAAAACTGGTATGTGATAGATGGAGAGCTTACCAGAGATACAGATGCCACCGCCACGGAATGTGTGGTATCGGTGCGAAATCACCAGGTGATTGAGGCCTCCGTTTTTCCAAATCCTACTAATGGAACTTTGAAAGTTCAGACAGATGAAGCGAATTGGACGTATCAGGTTTTCGATATTTCCGGACGACTTCTGAGTCAGGGCAGGGGGAGTAGCGGCCAAAATGAATTAGATCTCAATAACTTATCAGGGGGAATTTATAAATTATCAATTCGCACGGAAAACGCATATTTTTCAAGTTCCTTTGTGATTAGTAATTAAGTTTTTCCCTGTGCTTAAAAAGTCTCCTGATGCGCTGGTCATCATTTCGATTGTTTTGTTGCTTTTTCTGGGATTGACCTGGATTGTGCCGGCCGGAGAGTATCAGCGCATGGTGGAAGATGGGCGAACGATCGTCGTCGCTGGTACTTATCAAAGCGTGGAACCTGCTCCGCAAGGATTGGGAGATTTGCTGGTGGCACCCATCAAAGGACTCGTTGCTGCGTCGCACATTATTTCATTTGTTTTGTTGGTGGGTGGTGCCTTTTCGATTATCACTGCTACCGGCGCCCTTGATGCCGGCTTAAATTCAATCTTGCGTTTAGCCAGAAATACCCCAGCTTTCAAAAGGTTGGTTGTACCGGTTTTGATGATTCTCTTCTCTCTGGCGGGATGTACTTTCGGGATGTCTGAAGAAAATCTTGTTTTTATCCTTGTCACGATTCCGCTCGCACGCAGTATGGGCTACGACAATATTGTGGGAATCGCGATTCCATTTATTGGTTCAGCGGCGGGATTTGCTGGTGCGGCCATCAATCCATTTACCGTGGGTATCGCTCAGGGCATTGCTGAATTGCCTATAGGAAGTGGGGCTGGGTACCGTTGGGTGGTTTGGGCCATTTTCACGGCAGTGGCTATCTTTTTTGTGATGCGGTATATCAGGAAACTTGAAAAAAACCCGCGCCAAAGCCCACTTTACGGGGTTGAAACAGACTTTACAGAACCGGTTCATGCGGACGTGGAATTCACGGGACCAAGGCGTATTGTCATTGCATTATTTGTTTTGGCGATCATTCTGCTGATGTACGGGTCGAACAACCTCGGATGGTATATCGACGAAATATCTGCGTTGTTTCTTGCCCTGGGACTTATTTCCGCCGTTATAACACGAATGGGAACGCATAAAACGATCAAAGCTTTTTCAACCGGTGCGAAAGATATGCTAATGGCCGCAATTATTATTGGCATCTCACGAAGCGTACTGGTCATTGCTGAGGATGGCAAAATCATAGATACCGTGCTGCACGCCATGTCCGGAGCGGTGGCCGATTTTCCAAATGCTGTAAGCGTTCAAATCATGTTTTTGGTTCAGGGTTTCATCAATATATTTATTCCTTCGGGATCAGGTCAGGCTGCGATCACCATGCCCATCATGACGCCATTGGCCGATCTTCTGGGCATTTCCAGACAATCTGCTGTTCTTGCTTTCCAGTTTGGTGATGGCCTTTTAAACCTGATCATACCCACCAGCGGGGTTACCATGGGGATTTTATCAATTGCCAAAATTCCATATAAGGTATGGGTGACGTGGATATGGAAACTCATCCTCGCATTTACCGTGCTTTCAATGATCTTACTCGCGGTTCCGGAATATGTCGATGTCTGGCCCTGATGCTGTGGCGATATCCGGCCAATATAGCCGCTTTTGTCTACATTTGTCGAAAGCTCTAAACACATGTATACCGGATTGATTCATTTGCATTCCCTTCTACGCTGGGTAGCCCTCGTAGCCATCATTGTGGCGATCATCAACGCGCTTGGCGGATTGAGAAAGGGTCGTCCTTTCACCAAATCGGACAACCAGTGGTCGTTGATTACCCTCATCACCTTTCACATTCAACTCGTCATTGGTCTTGTCCTTTATTTCATGGGCGACTGGCACACCCAGATTGCCAATATGAGCGATAAACTAATCAGGTTTTTCTCAATTGAACACCTGGTGGGAATGCTTATTGTAGTAATCCTTGTTACTGTGGGGAGAGCTTCTGGAAAACGTGCGTCGTCTGATCAATTAAAACACAAACGACATTTTTCCTATTTTCTGCTTGCTTTGATTATCCTGCTCTTTACCATTCCCTGGCCATTCAGGGAAGTAGGAGCGGGGAGAGGCTGGTTTCCCGGAATGTAAGGCATGAAAAAAAATTCATTTTATTTACTGATCCTGCTCATTATCTGGTCATGCAGTTCGAATTCAGGAGATACGGCGGCTGAAAAACCAGTTCAGACTCCTGCCGAAATATTTAAAACCCACTGTGCAATTTGCCATGGGAGCGATGGCAGAAAAGGATTTGCTGGTGCGAAATTGCTACCGGAATCAACCTTGGCTATTGATGAACGAATAGCCATCATCACCAAAGGCAAAGGGGCGATGATGGCTTATGAAAGCGTTCTTACCATTGACCAGATAAAAGCAGTTGCAGAATATACAACAACATTGAAGTAATTCGACAAACACATATGTCAGAACCACTTGTAACGACAGCGGAACAGGAAAAGTCCATTTTGATAGGCCTCATTACCCGGGATCAAAGTCCGGAGCAGGTGAGCGATTATCTGGATGAACTCGCTTTTTTAGCTGAAACGGCCGGACTTCGTACGGTAAAGCAATTTACCCAGCGACTGGACAAAGCGGATATTGCCACTTTCGTGGGAAAAGGTAAGCTCGAGGAAATTACAGCTTACGTTCATGACAACAACATTGATGTTGTGATCTTCGATGATGATTTAAGTCCATCCCAACTCCGAAACCTGGAAAAGGTTTTGGACAGAAAAATATACGACCGGAGTTTATTGATTCTCGATATTTTTATGTCGCGTGCGCGTTCGGCTCAGGCCAAAACACAGGTTGAGCTCGCCCGTTCGCAGTACCTTCTGCCGCGCCTTACGCGCATGTGGACTCACCTTGAGCGTCAGCGTGGAGGTACAAGTACAAGGGGTGGTGCCGGTGAGAAAGAAATCGAGACGGATAGACGGATGATCCGCAACAAGATCACCAAACTGAAAGAGCGATTGCTCTTGATTGACAAACAAATGCACACCCAGCGCAGCAACCGCGGCGCCATGGTTCGTGTAGCGCTTGTAGGCTATACCAATGCCGGCAAAAGCACCCTGATGAATGTACTCAGCAAATCAGAAGTTTTTGCAGAAGACCGACTTTTTGCCACTCTGGACACCACGGTGCGCAAAGTTGTGCTGGACAATCTTCCTTTTCTTCTGAGTGATACAGTGGGATTTATTCGCAAACTACCACCTCAATTGGTGGAATCGTTTAAAAGCACCCTTGATGAGGTTCGGGAAGCGGATTTGCTGCTTCATGTGGTTGATATTTCACATCCGAATTTC
>JBGTLS010000537.1:0-8252 GCA_041744015.1 Cryomorpha sp.
ATTAACCCAATGCTCCAGGAATACGACGTCATCGTAGTCGGTGCCGGACATGCCGGCAACGAAGCGGCAGCTGCTGCTGCAAACCTCGGTTCATCCGTTCTCATGGTAACGATGAACATGAACACGATCGGGCAGATGTCGTGTAATCCCGCCATGGGAGGAATTGCTAAAGGACAGATTGTAAGAGAGATAGATGCTCTTGGAGGGTATTCTGGGATTGTAAGTGATTCGAGTACCATCCAATTTCGCATGCTCAACAAATCAAAGGGTCCGGCAATGTGGAGTCCCCGAACGCAGAATGATCGTATGCGGTTTGCTGAGACATGGCGCATGATGTTGGAACAAACACCCAATGTGGATTTCTTTCAGGATATGGTTAGTTCCATTCAAATCGACCCTAAGGGAAAAGTCTGCGGAGTGGTGACCAGTATTGGAATTGAGATTAAAGCAAAAAGTGTGATTCTTACCAGTGGAACATTTCTAAATGGAATCATTCATATTGGTGAGAAACATTTCGGTGGTGGGCGCGCTGGTGAAAAAGCAGCTCACGGCATCACAGAACAGCTCATCACACTGGGTTTTGATCACGGACGGATGAAAACCGGAACTCCTCCACGTCTGGATGGGCGGAGCATCAACTATTCGGTGATGGAAGAACAGGCCGGAGATCCGGAAGGTGGAAAGTTTTCTTTCACCAACACCACCCCTTTGCCAGAGCAGAGGTCCTGCCATATCACCTATACCAATCAAAAGGTTCACGACATTCTCCGCACTGGGTTCGATCGTTCACCCATGTTTAATGGACGCATTCAAGGCGTTGGACCAAGATACTGTCCTTCTATCGAAGATAAAATAGACCGATTTTCAGAACGGGACCGCCACCAAATTTTCGTAGAACCAGAAGGTTTGAATACTGTTGAAGTTTACCTGAACGGTTTCTCATCCAGTTTGCCGGAAGATGTTCAGCTCAAAGCCATGAAAGAAATTCCCGGTCTGGAAAACGTCAAAATGTTCAGACCAGGATATGCCATCGAGTACGACTATTTTCCCCCCACGCAGCTGGACCATAGCCTGGAAACAAAACTTGTTCAAAATCTTTTTTTCGCTGGCCAGATTAATGGTACCACCGGATATGAGGAAGCCGCTTGTCAGGGATTGATGGCAGGTATAAATGCACATTTAAAAGTGAAGGAAAAAGATGCGCTACTACTCCAACGCAGCGAAGCTTACATTGGCGTATTAATCGATGATCTTATCACAAAAGGCACCGAAGAACCCTACCGCATGTTCACCTCCCGGGCTGAATACAGAATTCTGCTCAGACAGGACAATGCGGATATCCGGCTGACGCCAAAATCGAATGCATTGGGATTGGCAAGTGATGACAGGATGCGCGTATTGGATACCAAACGCGATGCGCTCAACCAAACAATTTCATTTTTTGGCAAGACCGGAATCACCCCTGATGAAGCGAACACTGTTCTCCATTCGGTAGGTTCCTCAAACATCAAACAACAGGTAAAAGCGAAGTTGATCGTCACCCGGCCAGAAATTGGCATTGATCATTTGATAGAAATGTCATCCGCTATCAAAACCTTTTTCGACAATCAGCGAATTTCACTTGGATCTGCACTCGCAAACGAAGTGAAAGAATCAAGCGAAATTTCTATGAAGTACGAGGGATATATTGACAAGGAACAAGAACTCGCAGGTAAGCTTTCCCGATTAGAAAGCATCAAACTTTCGTCTTCATTTGACTATAATTCCATCAAATCTATCTCGTCTGAAGCCCGGGAAAAGTTGAATAAAATCAGACCTGCTACCCTTGGTCAGGCATCACGTATCAGCGGTGTTTCTCCATCGGATGTGTCCGTATTAATGATTTATGTCGGCAAATAAATCTTCGTTCCACGTGGAACATGACCACAAATTTTCTGATGTTCCACGTGGAACAAATTTGAATGTTCTCCAAAAATGTCCACTGTGCTCATCACCGCGATTAAGTCCTACCTTGATCTGTACGGATTACACCGCAACGCGGGAACAGTTCACGTTAAATCACTGCGATGATTGTGAATTTGTCATCACTAATCCACAACCGGAAGCCGGGGAATTAAGCAAATATTATATTTCCCATGATTACATTTCCCATAGCGAGACAAAATCAGGTCTCATAAATCGACTTTACCACCTAGTTCAAAAACAGAATCTGCGGTACAAATTCTCGATTTGCAAACGCTATGCACCAATCGGAAATTGGATCGACTACGGAAGCGGGGCTGGAGCCTTTCTCAAATATGTATCCGATCGCGGCCAGACCATTACAGGATTTGAACCTGATCAAAATGCACTTGAAGCGGCCCAGCGAAAACAACAAGTCGTCTTACCGATTACGGAATATGGCCTGTTCGATTCAAAAGTGGCCTGCATTTCCATGTGGCATGTACTCGAACATATCCCCAATTTTCAGGAGGTGCTTCGCAAGCATACCGAAAATTTATTACCAAACGGTGTATTGATCATTGCCGTTCCGAATCATCTCTCTAATGATGCCAGATATTATAATGAAGATTGGGCCGCCTACGATGTCCCGAGACACCTTTGGCATTTTAGCGAAAAAGACATGAGGAAGATTGCCGATACCCATGGCCTAATCCTCGAGCATGTTAGACCATTAATATTCGATGCGTTTTATGTTTCCATGTTAAGTGAAAAAAACAAACGAGGCAATATCCTCATGGGAATCATTTTAGGTACGCTCTCAAATATAAAAGCCTGGACAGGTCGACTTCCTTATAGCAGTCAAATCTATGTTTTTCGCAAAAAAAGCTTTTAGATGCCGTTTTTTGTCCCAAAGGTGATCTGCGGTAGCGCATCACCAAATTTCAAAAATTCGCTCTTAAACGGCAAATTCTATATCAAATTGATATTCAAAGTCTTAATACAGGATTAATGTTTAGCCGGATTATAAACATACCTTTGCAAAAATTTCCATCCACATGAATTCCACCACAATTTCGATTTCTCCGGAAGTAGCCAAAGCGCTGAAATCCCTTCGTCTCGAATCAACCAACATGGGATGTTCCACGGGAGAAAAATCATTTGGCTCAGGTCCGTCCATAACCAGCCATTCGCCGGTTGATGGAGCTCCTATTGGATCAGTAACGACGGCAACCGCTGACGACTATTCCAAAATCATACAAAGCGCTCAGAAAGCATTTGTCACCTGGCGAATGAAGCCGGCACCATTGCGTGGTGAGATAGTCCGACAGTTTGGAGACAAATTGCGCGCACAAAAACAGAATCTTGGAACACTTGTCTCTTACGAAATGGGCAAATCCCTTCAGGAAGGCTTGGGCGAAGTTCAGGAAATGATTGATATCTGTGATTTCGCTGTAGGACTTTCCCGACAGTTGCACGGATTCACCATGCACAGCGAGCGCGAAAAACACCGCATGTACGAACAATACCACCCACTCGGCATAGTTGGTATAATTTCGGCATTTAATTTTCCCGTAGCGGTGTGGTGTTGGAATAGCGCACTCGCCTGGATTTGTGGTGATGTCTGCGTTTGGAAACCTTCCGAAAAAACGCCCCTTTGTTCGGTGGCTTGTCAAAATATATTTGCAGAAGTTTTAAAAGAAAACCACCTTCCGGAAGGAATAAGCTGCCTGGTCAACGGAGATTACACAGTCGGGGAATTTTTATCCAAAGACAATAATATCCCGCTTATTTCTGCGACAGGATCCATTCGAATGGGTAAAATAGTTGCCCAGGAAATCGCTGCACGTTTGGGAAGATCACTACTTGAATTGGGCGGAAATAACGCGATCATCATTACACCGAGTGCAGACCTCAATATTGTTGTTCCAGGAGCAGTCTTTGGAGCCGTGGGCACAGCGGGACAACGTTGTACTTCAACCCGCCGACTGATTATTCATAAGGATATTTATGAAACAGTTAAAAATGCTCTGATCAAGGCTTATGGCCAATTGCGCATTGGAGACCCACTCGACGAAAAAAATCACGTGGGTCCTCTGATTGATCAGGACGCCGTAAAAATTTACGAAAAAGCACTCGTGGCTATCAAAAATCAGGGTGGCAAATTCCTGGTAGACGGTGGAGCTTTGACCGGTGAAGATTATTCCAGCGGTTGTTATGTGAAACCCGCCATTGCCGAGGTTGAGAATCAATATCAGATCGTTCAGGACGAAACATTTGCCCCGATCCTTTATCTGATGCAATACGAGACATTAGAAGAGGCAATAACCCTTCAAAATGGTGTTGTCCAAGGTCTTTCATCTGCCATCATGACCACCAATCTACGTGAATCGGAGCAATTTCTTTCACATGCCGGTTCAGATTGTGGAATAGCCAATGTGAACATCGGTACCAGCGGTGCGGAAATTGGAGGAGCCTTTGGAGGAGAAAAAGAAACAGGTGGAGGCCGTGAATCCGGCAGTGATGCCTGGAAAATATATATGAGAAGGCAGACAAATACCATCAACTACAGCACTGTACTTCCTCTTGCTCAGGGCATTAAATTCGAATTATAATTTTAGTTTCCAGATTCCCGATGATTCGATTTTTAGCACCCGCACTGTGTGCTTCCAGTTTGTTATTCTCTGGTTGCAACGATTCCGTCAATTCTCCCTCTAAAACCGACCCGCGTTTAGAAATAGCGGGAATGTATCGTTTTGCTCTTTTACTTAATCCCGAAGAATTGCCTTTCACAGGTGATTTAAATTTTTCTGATGGTAATTGGAAACTCACCATATATAATGGTCAAGAAGAAATTGTAGTCCGCGAAATACGCGTGACTGAAGATTCTATCATTGCGATGATGCCCGTATTTCAAAGCGAATTAAAGGGTCGGATTGAGAGTTCAGATTTGATTACAGGCTCCTATATCAATTACAGTAAGAGTGACACATCTTCAATTCCATTCATCGCTGAAAAGGGGAAAGATTATCGATTTACAAGCACTAAATCGACTTCCGTCCTTCCGGAACAATACCATGCCCGCTTTGTTAACGCGGACGGATCTTTTTCGGAATCTATCCTTATACTTGCGAATGAACAGGGACGCATAAAAGGGACCTTTCTCACCGAAACAGGAGACTATCGCTACCTGGATGGCAATATCATGAACGAACGCGTGTATTTGAGCTCTTTCGATGGAGCGCACGCCTATTATTTCGAAGCTTATATAAAAGGTGACAGCCTTGTAAACGGGATTTTCAGGTCAGGACAAAAATCAATAACCAAATGGAATGCATTTGCTGATTCGAGCTTCGTTCTGCGAAAAGCAGATCAACTCACTTATCTCAATGATGGGTATGAATTCATCGATTTCAGTCTGTCAAATCAGCACGGTGACACGGTCAGCTGGAATGATATGCAACTTCAAAACAAGGTTGTAATTCTGGATATCATGGGGAGCTGGTGTCCTAATTGCATGGACGCAACGAGGGCATTAAAAACATTATCTGAACCCTATTCCAATGCGGAACTTCACGTGATACCCATCGCTTTTGAATTAACGGATGATTTTCAGGTCGCAAAAAAGCGCATAGATAAAATGCAAAAGGACCTCGACATTCAGGGTGAATTTCTTTTTGGCGGTTACGCCAGCAAAGCAAATGCAACGGCAAAATTTCCCATGCTCAATCACATCATGTCCTTTCCCACGCTAATTGTTATAGACAAAAACAGAAAGATTCAGCTCATTTATACGGGATTTTACGGACCCGGTACCGGGAAATATCACGAAGAGTTTATGGACCAAATGTCCACACTTCTTTTAAAACTGGTACGCGGTACAGATTAATCCAATTCTTCATCCACCCGGATTCTTTCCTCTCTATTGGCTATTTCCCAGGCTGTGTGAAAAATCAAACGCGATACCTTGTCGATCGTATCAAATTCAATTTTCTCCACTGTATCCGTTGGTTTGTGGTAATCATCGTGCAAACCCCTAAAATAAAATATGACCGGTATTTTGTGTTTAGCAAAGTTGTAATGATCTGATCTATAATACAATCTCTGTGGATCATCGGGATCATTAAATTTATAATCAAACCTGAGTTTTGTATACCGCTCATTCACTTTCTCACTGAGGGTATGCAATTCAGAACTTAATTTGTCTGATCCAATCACATAAATGTAATCAACCGCGCTATCCTGATAAGCGTAATCAGTTCGCCCAATCATATCAACATTCAGGTCCACCACCGTATTCTTTAAAGGTATGAGTGGGTTCTCCACATAATATTCCGACCCCAATAACCCCTTTTCTTCGCCACTGAACAGCAAAAACCCCATGGAACGATCAGTTCCATTTCCATCGGCTTTCGCTTTCGCAAAAATTCTTGCGAGTTCTAATAATGTCGATGTTCCGCTTCCATTGTCGTCCGCTCCATTGTAAATTTCACCGTTTCTTATGCCCAAATGATCGTAATGTGCACTAAGTATTACCACTTCATCAGGATATTTCTCTCCTTCCACAATACCCACCAGATTTTCCGCAAATACTTCATCCACTCTCCTTTTTATTTGGAAGGACAAATTTCCCGATCTGCTAATTTCAAATTCCTGTTCTCCCGTGATTAATGCATTATATATCAGATCTCTGTCGTACTCCGGAAAAATTCTCGACACAGATTCCGGACTTACAAATATCACTGGCAAAGATTGATTACCCGGCTTTGCCAATAATAATTTAGGTCTTTGGAGGTAATAGGTGACTCTTGGCAAATTTTTCTCAAAATTCTCCTGGACCACAAAAAGGGCTGCCACACCACGTTCGGCAGCAAGCGCTAATTTCGCTTCGTATCCATCAGACCACATGGTGGGTAACACAGAATTAGAAATCATTGAAATTTCATTCACCATCGGCTCTCCACCAAATATTAGTGCAGACTTCCCTCGCATATCCTTGTTTCGGTAATTGTCATACTTCTCATCCGAAATTCCATAACCAAGAAAGACTAAATCAGAAAATTGAAGAACAGTATCTGTTAATGCCGTGAAAGTGTAACAATCTTCAAGAACTTTTAAAGTGTCATTATCCAGTATGGTCATACCACTTTCAAATTGGGATTTGAAAAGCGGGTAGGTCTGAATATAACCCTGACGTTTGTTTGTAGGTTTTAGACCTATATTTTTGAACACAGACGCCAAATAGGCCGCAGCCGCTTTTTGACCGGGTTCAGCCGTTTCCCTGCCTTTGAACTCATCTCCCGACAGAGTGGTTAAGTCAATTCTTATCCGGGATGTATCTATTCTATTCGCATATATAACCGAAAGGCTATCCAATGAAAGCAGTGCTGATTGAGCAAAACCGGCATTCAACCCGATAAAGCATAACCCACCACAGATTACCAATTTTATTTGCCTCAAAGCGCTATTTTATTCACTCTCTTCGCATGTCTTCCACCTTCAAATGAAGTTTTTAAAAAGTTTTCCACTATTTCAATGGCGTCACCCACATTGACAAATCTGGAGGGTATTGCAACGATATTCGCGTCATTGTGCGCCCGTGCCAGAGATGCTATTTCCGGAAGCCAACATACCGCGCAACGTATACCTGCATGTTTATTCGCTGCCATAGCTACTCCATTGGCGCTTCCGCAAATAAGTATACCAAATTGCACTACACCATCTTCTACCAGATTGGACACAGGATGAGCAAAATCCGCATAATCCGCACTATCGCTGCTATATGTACCTTTGTCTACGAATGAATGATTTGAATCTTTGAAATGATCAAGCAGCACTTTTTTAAGTTCGAAACCTGCATGATCACTACCTATGGCAATGTTCATATGATGGAGTTTGACACAAATATAGCCAATCCTTCAGGTTTTTCTTTTATCAACACTGCTCATTTGCGGGGTACATATCAAGCTCTATTTCAATGTTTTGAAAATAAACTTATCCCTATGCATTCTGTTCATAACCCAAAAAAAACGTTAACAAAAATCAAAAACTAAACTTGTGGGATAACCTCCCTTTATGCATTTGAACTATTTTCAAGGAGAAACCTAGAAATACATACAACCAATTGTAAGCAAAACTGGTCAACTTTATACACCGAAAAGGTTACACTCAAATTGTCATGTTATCCAAGAATGAACAGAATGTTAATTTGTGAACGGAATCGCAATCCCTGATTTAACAATGAATTATAAAATAAAAAGTGTTCACTTGTTGTTATTAACTTTGGATAAGTCATTAAATCTAACAATGTC
>JBGTLS010000538.1:0-4568 GCA_041744015.1 Cryomorpha sp.
CTGATTGTCCGTATCTTCTTTTTCAACTGATTATCGTTCTCTTCTTCATTTCGGAGTACCACCATATCAATATCTTCTGAAAATCGTTCTATCAGTTTATGGCATTTGGAAAGTGCTGTGCCACCCTTGAAAACAGATTGATTGGCTATTTCTAAATGGAATATTTCATACAAAGCCACGGTAACCCAATAATCTTTCTCTATAAAAACATCCCTCATATCCACATATTCCGCAGTTGCAAGGATTGCATCTTGGAGAAGCTCTTTGTTGTTGTGTAAATTCATTTCAGTTAATATTCCATTTCGGGGCTGTTGGCAATGTGTCTTCTTTAATTCCGAGTTTATAGGTGGTCAACGGGTTCAGGTTTGTTTTCAGGCTTTCCAGACCGCTCTTCTTCTTTGAAAATTCAAGAATTGCCCCCAATAACGCTGTTGCTCGTGGCGGGTATTTCAAAGCATATCGGATCATTTTTGACCGATCATTTTCGGATAGTTTGGCGATCTTGTTTCTGAGTATTGTAATGGCTGACTTCTTGTCCAGGTCGGCAATGGTCTTGAAATCTTTCAGTGCATCTAAAATTTCCAGCAGGTAGTAATTTTCATTTGTTACATCTACATAGCTTTTAACCGGTTTGACTTGTGTTTTTCCGATTTTGGTGGTTACCCGTTTTACTTTACTGGCTACCTTGATTGTTTTGGGCACCTGAGTGGTTAGGCCCATACCATTGTATAAAGATCCCCCGGTAATGTATGCTATGCGTTTACCATCTTGAAAGAGATATGGTTTAAGCAGTTCTCCTTCTTTTGGCCTCAGCTCACCGAATGCAGATTGTTTTGGTTTGTAGAATACTCCGGTAGATACCCTTTTGACAATCTCCTTTTTGATTAACCGTTCTATAGCTTTGGCAGCAGCACTGTATTCCGATTGATCAACACCGAGTTGCTGATATTTGAATGTTGTTCCTTCCTTCATTCTATTGATCTTGCGTTTTATTTTCTCTGCTACCTTCATTGCCTGGTGCTCCTATTTAGTGAAAGCGAAGATATGAAATTGTTACTTGTCAAGTATCTTGCGCAAAATACTTGACATATTAGACTTGATTTCAGAAAAAGTTGGGAGTTTATTATCGTGTTTTTAAATGTTTGCCAACAAATGGATACAACCAACTTTTTTGTATACGAAGCTCTAATTGATATCCCGGCAAGAGAACTTCAAGATTTTGTGCTAAACATAATTGAATGAGCAGTCACCAGGAAATTCAGGATCGAATGAAATTCAATAAAAAATTCCATACAAATTCACTACCTTTGCACCCGCTTTTTCGTGTCCCTAAATACTTCCTTGAATGAAGCTTTCGAAATTTAAACTCAATTTACCCGCCGAACTGATTGCGCAATACCCCGCGCCAAACCGAGATGAGAGCCGCATGATGGTGCTCCACCGGAAGGATGGAAAAATCGAGCACAAAATGTTCAAAGACATCATCAACTATTTCGGCGACAACGACACCTTCGTGATGAACAATACCCGTGTATTTCCCGCAAGGCTCTATGGCAACAAGGAAAAAACCGGCGCCCAGATCGAAGTCTTCCTTTTGAGGGAACTCAACCGCGAAAGCCTGCTCTGGGACGTGCTCGTTGATCCGGCCAGAAAAATCAGAATTGGAAACAAACTCTACTTCGGTGAGGATGATTCACTCGTGGCTGAGGTTATCGACAACACCACTTCACGTGGTCGTACCCTGCGTTTCCTTTTCGACGGACCCTACGAAGATTTCAAAAAAACCATTACCGACCTCGGAGAAACCCCGATCCCCAAATACATCGACCGCAAGGTGGAGGCCATCGATGATGAGCGTTACCAGACCATTTTTGCGAAAATTGAAGGTGCCGTGGCCGTGCCAACTGCCGGTCTGCACTTCAGCCGCGAACTCATGAAACGCATGGAGCTCAAAGGAATCCATTTTGCAGAAGTGACCCTCCACATCGGCCTCGGAACTTTCCGTCCGGTAGAGGTGGAAGACCTCACCAAACACAAAATGGACAGCGAGCAAATGATGATCACGCAGCAGGCTGCCGACATCGTTAATCACACCAAGGAAGCCCGCGGCAAGGTATGTGTGGTGGGAACCACCGCCATGCGCGCTGTGGAAACTTCCGTATCGACCGACGGTCGCCTGAAGCCATTTGATGGATGGACTAACAAATTTATTTTCCCCCCCTACGATTTTGAAATCGCAGACGCGATGGTCACCAATTTCCACGAACCCGAGTCAACCCTGCTCATGCAGGTGGCCGCTTTTGGTGGATACGACAATGTCATCAAAGCTTACAAAGAAGCGATCAAAGAAAAATACCGCTTTTTTGCTTACGGCGACGCGATGTTGATCATTTAAGATGTCGGGCAGGGCGGTCATTCTGGTAGCAGGAGGCACCGGCACGCGCATGCAGTCGAAAATTGCCAAGCAGTTTTTGCTCTTAAACGACCGGCCCGTATTAATCCACACGTTTGAGGCTTTTCACCGCTTCGACCCGAAAATTCATTTTGTCCTGGTTCTCTTCCGCGGATTGGAAAATCAGTGGTCGGACCTTGTCGGAAAATACAATTTCGACATTCCACATCAAGTCGTGGAAGGCGGGGCTGAGCGGTTTCACTCAGTGAAAAACGGCATAGATGCCCTTCCGGAAAATATCCAGTGGGTAGGCATCCACGATGCGGTCCGACCCCTCGTTTCCTCAGAAACCATTTCCCGCTGTTTTGCGGAAGCTGAAAAGTCGGGAGCTGCCATTCCCGTGGTCCCCGTCACCGACACCATCCGGCAAACGTCCAACAAAACGAGCAAAACCCTCGTGCGGGATGAACTCGTAGCTGTCCAGACACCTCAGTGTTTCAGCCATGACCTTATACAAAAATCCTACGAGGTACCATTTTCGCAAAAATTTACCGACGACGCCTCCGTGGTCGAACACAGCGGCCATGCCATTTCCCTGGTGGAGGGCAACCGGACCAATATCAAGATCACCACGAGCGAAGACCTCATCGTCGCCCGCGCCTTCCTGCACGGAAATCCATAACTTTTTAGCCCATTTTCCCGTAAGGACAGGCCACCATAAGTGATCTGAAGGATGTTTTTTAAGCGGTTGTTTTTTCCATTTCTGCTGCTGCTCGGCAGTTTGATGTTTTTCATGGGCAATGCCCGTGATCAATCCCCCGCGGATCCCCTCATCACCTATATCGAAAAACCCCTGCTTATCATCGGAGCCATTGCCGATGTCGATAATGAACTGCTTCCTGCAAAACTCGCAAGACTCAACGATATTGATTTTAAAGAAGTGGGCGAAGTCCCGACATTTGGGTTCAGCCCCGCCCACCACTGGATTCGGCTTCGCATTTTCAATTTTGAAGACCAGCCTGTCGGCAAAATTCTGGAAGTCAACAATCCCATTCTGAACGCGTGCAACCTCTATGAGGTGAAAAATGGCACTGCCGTCAAACTGCACATCACGGGTGACGATCATCCGTTTTCACAAAGACCGGTGGTCCACCTCAACTTCCAGTTTCCACTGGAATTGAAAGCCAACAGCTGCCGGGATTTTCTGCTACAGGTTTCTTCACGCGGCGAACAACTTCAGGTACCTATGGGCCTGTGGTCAGCCACCGAGATTTCCGTCAGGGATGAAACCGACAGACTCCTTCGCGGCACCTATTTCGGAATTATTCTGTTTGTATTGTTGTTCAACCTTTTCATTTACCTGATTATCCGGGAGACATCCTCCCTCTACTATGTGCTTTACGTTTTCGCACTGTTCATGCTCCAACTCTCTCTGGGAGGTTTTGCCTTTCGATACCTCTGGCCCGAATCGACCTATCTGGCCAATGTGGCCAATCCATTTTTCGCTTCCCTGAGCATTTTTGCCCTCATACGGTTTACCCAGCTTTTTCTCAACCTGAAAACTTTCTTTCCGGGGCTCAACCGGTTTTACAACATCATCGGGGCTCTCGTGGGCATCAACATTTTCCTGTCCCTGGTTTACACCCCCACCATGTTTCAGGTGTCCGTGCTCACCATCAACATATTGGCCCTTGTGCTCAATGTAATGATCATCCCAACGGTAATCGGCGTGATGCGGAAAAATTTCAAACCTGCCAGGTTTTTCCTCTACGCCTTCATCGCGCTTGTGACCAGTGTTTTCTTTTTTATCCTGAACAACTTTGGAATCTTCCGCAGCGATTTTTACGCAGCATATGGATTGCAGATCGGCTCAGCAGTTGAAGTCATCCTACTCTCGTTCGCAATCGTTGACAAATTCAAAAGCTTTCGCGAAGACGCGTACAGCCGGCTGGTGACCATCAACGACATGAAAGCCCGGGCCAACATCGAGCTGGAGCAAAAAGTGACCGAACGCACCGAGGAAATCACGGTGGCCATGGAGATCGTCGAAAAACAAAAAGAAGAAATCGTCGACAGCATTCGGTATGCCGAAAGAATTCAGAAATCACTCCTTCCGGGTGAAGGACTCATCAAACGTTTGTTTTCCGACAATTTCATCCTCTTCAAACCCCGGGAC
>JBGTLS010000539.1:0-4066 GCA_041744015.1 Cryomorpha sp.
CCATCTGGAGTCCGCTTGCTTCGGGTGTCCTTTCGGGAAAATATCTGCATGGCGATGATCCGGAAGCGCGATTAAAACGGGCAGAGTTGCATTGGTTGAAGGACCGGTTGATGGCGGAAAAGACGATCGCCACAATCAAAAAACTCCAAAACTTTTCAAAAGAAATTGGTCCTTCAATGCCACACCTCTCAATTGGCTGGTGTTTGAAAAACCCGGATGTAAGTACTGTCATCCTTGGCGCGAGCAAAACGTCTCAGCTCAAGGAAAATCTCCAGGTGACGCAGCATATGTACAAGTTTACACCCGAGGTGATGGAACAGCTTGAAAGCATTCTCGAAAACAAACCAAAACAACCAGCGTTCTAGCCTCCATGCCGCCTCCTTCTGTGGATTTAGATTTAGCCCTTCAATGGTTTCGACAGAAAGGCTGGCATCCCTTTCCATTTCAAATTGAAACCTGGGAAGCCTGCCTGAATGGTAAATCCGGGATACTGAACGCCCCCACGGGAAGCGGAAAAACCTATGCGCTCTTTATCGGCGCAGTGCTCAGTTACCTGAAAAAAACCGGAATGCCTGATGCATACACCCGACAAAAAGCGGGATTACAAATCATCTGGATCACCCCCATACGCGCCTTGTCAAAAGATATCCGAAGCGCCTGCGAAGATTTCTGTCAGGATATCGGACTGCCCTGGGAAATTGCCATTCGAACCGGCGACACGCCCACAAAGGAGCGGGTAAGTCAACGAAAAAAACCTCCCGAGGTATTGATTACCACCCCGGAAAGCCTGCATCTGATTTTGGCGAGTAAGGGGTATGCAGAATTTTTCAGCACCGTATCATTTGTAGTGGCCGATGAGTGGCACGAACTGATGGGTTCGAAACGCGCCGTGTTGCTTGAACTCGCGCTTTCGCGAATGAAGTCGATTGCAAAGGCTCAAATTTGGGGCATTTCGGCAACTATAGGCAATATGGACCAGGCGATGGATGTACTAATGGGACCAGAAAAAGCCGGAATGAAACTTACATTCATCAAGGCCAATATCAGAAAGGATATCCGCGTAATTCCCATTATCCCACCCGATATAGAAAAATATCCCTGGGCGGGTTATCTGGGTACCCAGTTGGCATATAAAATCCTGCCGATTCTCGAAAAGAGTAAAACCACCCTGATTTTTACCAACACGCGATCGCAGGCTGAATTGTGGTATCAAAAACTCCTCGAAATCGCTCCGGAATTGTCCGGTGCCATCGCCATGCACCATGGATCCATCAGCCGCGAATTGAGAGATTGGGTGGAAGATGCCCTACACACCGGAAAACTCAAATGCGTGGTATGTACAAGCAGTCTCGATTTGGGTGTCGACTTCCGACCTGTGGAAACAATTATTCAGGTAGGTAGTCCGAAAGGCGTGGCGCGCTTTGTCCAACGGGCCGGGCGAAGTGGACACTCCCCCGGCCAGTCCAGTGTGATCTATTTTTTGCCTACCAATGCGCTCCAGCTTATCGAATGTGCTGCCATCAAAAGAGCAATGAATCGGGGAGATGTTGAGGAGCGTATGCCTTACATCCGCAGTTTCGATATGATGATTCAGTACCTGATTACCCTGGCCGTTTCAGACGGATTTTATCCGGAACAAATATTTAAGGAAATTCAGTCTGCTTTTTCCTTTTCGAGTATTTCGCACGAAGAATGGGAATGGGCATTGGGTTTCATCACCCGGGGTGGAGCAGCTTTAAGCGCCTATGAGGAATTCAAAAAAGTGGAAATCCAGGCGGACGGACTTTATAAAGTAAACAACCGTGGAATTGCGATGCGCCATCGTTTGTCTATCGGTGCTATTGTGAGCGATTCTTCCCTTCAGGTTCGGTTTCAAAAAGGCGGATACCTGGGTACAATTGAAGAATGGTTTATCTCCCGCCTTACACCAGGCGACACTTTCTGGTTTGCCGGAAGGCCACTTGAACTCATCCGGGTAAAGGAAATGACGGTGCAGGTAAAAATAAGCCGTAAAAAAACCGGCATGGTGCCCAGTTGGCAAGGTGGTCGAATGCCTTTGTCAGCCATGCTGTCTGAAAACCTTCGGATTAAAATTGCGGAGACTACCAAAAATGCAGTTACCGAAGAAGAACTTGTTGCGGTTATGCCCATTATGCGAAAGCAGGCGGAGCTGTCACGTATACCACTCACCAATGAATTGCTGATTGAAAAAATCATAACCGATGAAGGCTGCCATGTATACATCTATCCATTTGAAGGTCGCTTCGTGCACGAGGGCATTTCTGCGCTGATTGCCTACCGACTGTCGTTATTCATTCCCATTTCATTCAGCATTGCATTGAATGACTACGGATTTGAGTTGTTGTCAGATCAGGATATTCCAATTGAAGACGGAATTGATTCCAGCATTTTCAGCACGGAACATTTGGCGGAAGACATTCAGGCCAGTCTGAATAGTGTGGAAATGGCGAGACGCAGATTTCGCGACATTGCGGGGATTTCAGGACTTGTATTCAAAGGTTTTCCGGGACATTATCAGAAAGACAAACATTTGCAATCGTCCTCTCAATTGTTTTTTGATGTGTTTCGCGATTACGAAAGTGACAATTTACTTTTCAGGCAGTCTTACAATGAAGTGATGGAATTCCAAATCGAGGAAGTGCGTATGCGCAATGCCTTAAAACGGATCAACGGACAAAAAATCGTTTTGACATATCCTGATCGTCCCACGCCATTTGCATTCCCGATTTTGGTGGATCGCTTACGCGAAAAATTGTCGTCCGAGAAATTGGAAGACCGTATTCGGAAAATGACACTAAAACTGGAAAAATGAAAGGAGGTAATTTATCTATGATTATTTGCGGGGAAAAATTGGTTCTGCTTTCTGAAAAGGCGATTTTCTGGCCAGCACAAAAAACCTTGCTCATCGCCGACCTGCATATCGGAAAAGTCCAACACTTCAGAAGGCATGGTATTGCGGTGCCGGGTATGGCGGATCAAAACAACCTCTGGCGTCTTTCCGGGATTTTACACCAGTGGAAACCTGCCAAAATTATCTTTATGGGAGATTTGTTTCACAGCACTTTCAATGAGGCCTGGCCTATTTTTACAGATTTCCTTGCGGGGATTGAAAACACAGAATTTATTCTTGTCAAAGGAAACCATGACATCCTTCCTCCGGCAATGTTTGAGACCGGAGGGTTGCAAGTTGTTGATCAATTGGAGTCAGGGCCTTTCCTTCTCACCCACTTGCCGGTAGAGAGTGAATTATACAACCTGCACGGTCATATTCATCCAGGAGTCAGCTTAAAGGGAAAAGGCAGGCAAAGCCTTAAACTGCCGTGTTTTCATTTCACAGAACGGTATGGTGCAATGCCGTCTTTTGGCGATTTTACAGGTATGTATCTGATTCGACCCAAAGCAGGTGATCTGGTTTTTGTGATCAGCGATCAAACTGTAATGCAAATTTGATTGATGGTAAGATTATACATATCTTCTCAGGATACTCATTACCTGAGAGGTATAGCTTCCGCCAAAAATATTGACATGGGCCATCAGCGGGTAAAGATTGGCGACGTGAATGCGGGTTTCCCACCCACTGAGCATCGGATGGACCTCATTGTATGCTTCGTAAAATCGCTTGTCAAAACCCCCAAACAATTTGCTCATTCCAATATCCATTTCCCTGTGACCATAATAAACAGCGGGATCAAAAATGGTGGCCTCGCCTTTTTCAGTGGTCATGAAATTACCTGTCCATAAATCTCCATGAATAGCAGAGGGTGCTTCTTTGGGAAAATACCTTTCAGCCCTTGTGTATAATTTGTCAAAATAACGTACCATTTCACTACTCGCTATCCCTTTTTCACGGGCCATTTTAATCTGAGGTTCGAGTCGCTGGTGAACAAAAAAATCTGACCACGATTCTGAAAAGGTATTTGTTTGAGGAAGACTACCTAAATAATTATTGTATTCCAGTCCAAAATGCGAACTGGTATTTCGGTGCATTTCAGCGAGCTTGCGGCCGAAAGTTTCCCAATAATCATCCGTCTTATTCCCCTGAGCT
>JBGTLS010000540.1:0-5178 GCA_041744015.1 Cryomorpha sp.
ATCAGTGAACCCATTTTGATTGGTGCCAAACCCGTGTATCTGGAGATGGAAAAATTCGCCGAAAGGTCACCGGCGAATTATTTGAATTTTAGTGGTTCCGGGTTTATCGAAATTTCGACTGAAAAGAATCTGGAAATTGAAATTCCACTCAATATCGAACCAGGAGAATATGTGGTAGACCTTCGCTATTCAAACGGAAGTGGTCACTGGAATACCGATAACAAATGCGCCATCCGCTCTCTGTTTTTAAATGGCGATTATGTCGGTCCCATTGTGATGCCCCAACGGGGTTTGCACGAATGGTCTGATTGGGGTTATTCAAATTCGCTAAGGGTAACTATTCCGGAGGGGACTAACATGATGAAGATTTCGTTTGAAGATTGGAACATCAACATGCATACGGAAGTGAATAAAGCCATGATTGATCATATCCGATTTATCAGGTATTAAGAAAGGACCTTTAAACGGAATTATTCTTTCAACGCTTCCCGGATTTGTCCGATCCAGGAATTGAAATCAAAATCAGCTTCGTCATACATCACGCCGAGGCGTACCACGACAAGATTATCTTTCGGGGAGATGAGTGACATCTGTCCCTGAAATCCGTCCATCCAATAGTCAGATGCATGGTAATAACTCATCCGTCCATCGGCATTGAGCCAGAAGTGAGCGCCATATTTTCCTTCACTGGGTTTTACAGGTTCGTGAGTGAAAGCCACCCAGGTCGAATCCAGTATTTGAACCCCATTCCAATTGCCCTGCTGCAGATAGAGCTGGCCGAGTTTGGCCCAGTCCCTGGCTGTTCCATAACCATATGAGGAACCAACGAAATGACCGGAAGCATCTGTTTCCAGAATAAAACCGTTGATTCCCAAAGGACCGAAGAGTTTTTCCTGAGGAAAATTCCAGTAGTCCTTCTGAGTATTGAAGGCACCAGCCATGGCCATCGCGAGCATATTCGATGTGCCGGAAGAATATTGCCAACGCTCTCCGGGAGTGTGCGCCGGGGTCATGGAGGCAGCATACGAACCCATCGCGTCGTTGCTGTAGAGCATTTTGGTCGCTGTGGATACACTGCCGTATTCCTCTTCCCATGAAAGACCTGTGGTCATTTGCAAAACTTGTCGAAGTGTGATGTTTTTTCGATCGTCATCCTGCCATCCGGGCAGATTGAAAGGTTCATCCAGTTCCCAATACCCTTTTTTAACCAGGATGCCCGCCAAAGCGGAGGTGATGCTTTTGGCCATGCTCCAACCCAGCAGTTTGGTGTTTTGGTCAAAGCCCCGAGCGTATGCTTCGCCCACAATTACACCGTTTTTGATGACAATGACTGCACGTGTCTGAAGCTTATCGGCGTCTGTGGTATCAAAAGCCTGTTGAATCACGTCGGCCAATTTTTGATTCCCCTTTACCAGTTCTGCGCCCCAGATAGCCGGTTCAGCGTAGCCAGATTGAATATCCCTTTTTTGGGCACCAACCACGGCTTTATCTGTTGAATTTACGAGTGCGCAACCCAATCCTTCCCGGTATCGGGCTTGTTTTGGGTGCATACCCAGCACATGCGTATACACCACTTTTTCATTGTAATCAACTTCATTTGAAGCCAACCACAAAGGTCCAAATCCCAATTCAACCCTTTCTGCGGTTTCCTGATCAATTCCTGTAACAAATAAGCACGAGCAGAGTATCTTTGCATTGTATCCGGCAATGATTTCCAGTTTGGGATAGAGGAAGATGTAGAATATGATTGCCAGTACAAAAAGTAGGGAAATAGCCCAAAAGATTGTCTTTTTCATGTGATTGATTGAATGGTAAATTAATTGAAATTAATTCGATCATACCATATCTTTTCAGAAGAAATTCTGAAGGAGATGGTGTTGAGAGCGGTACAATAAAAAACCATAGCCATGAGAACAGCCTATATTTACAATGTCTTAAAACGCTGGATTTTCGTCTTCGCAGTTTTCGTGTTGATTTTGATGAATTATCTGTCTAATGCCATTCCAATAGGAGGAATTTCAATGGCAGAGTTGAGCGCCAAATACGATACCTTGATCACCCCGGCCGGATATGCTTTTTCGATTTGGGGTCTGATATATTTGTCTCTTGCCATTTTTGCGGTATTTCAATTGACAAAGGGAAAAAATATCCGGTTTTACGCGATCATCTGGCCTTTAGCTATCACAAATTTTGTGGCAAATATGCTCTGGCTGTTTGCATTTCAACATGAATGGCTTGGTGTTTCGGTGTTGCTCATGGGTGTGATTTTGGTTACCCTTATTCTGATCATGCGCGTGTTTTACCGGGTGAAAGATGCCCTGAGCACCACACACCGGTATTTTTTCCAATTTCCATTCAGCCTGTATTTTGGCTGGATCAGTGTAGCGGCTATGGTCAATGTTGCCGTTTACATCGTTGCCCAGGACATCGCCTTCTTTATGCAAACCCCTGAACTTTACGCAATCATTTTGCTGGTGGCAGGCTCCATGCTGGGCTTGTTTTTCCTCCTGGCTTACAAAGACTACACGTATTGCCTCGTCGTTGCCTGGGCATATGTTTCCATCTGGGTGGCTCATGAGGAAGCTTCAGATGTGATGCTAACGGCAAAAATTGCATCCATTGTATTGGTTTCCGCAGCTGCGGTGCATTTCATCCTCGACCGGATTCGCGTGGCGCAGTATGGTAACAGCGCTTCCTGATTTAAAATTTCCCTGGAAGATATTTGAGAATTGTGCGGGTAGCGCCAGCATTGTCTTTCACATATTTCCCGGCGGCTGTCGCAGCACTTTCGTGAAATGCCGGATTATTGATTAGCGCGGTTATTTTTGCCGAAAGGCCTTCAGTTTCACTGATTGACCAGGCTCCTCCCTTGGAAATGAGTTCACCGGCCTCTCTGAATTTTTGATATTTCGGGCCGAAAATCACCGGAACACCAAATGCCGCCGGTTCGAGCACGTTGTGGATGCCTGCTCCAAACCCCCCACCCACATAGGCAATATGGGCATACGCATAAATTTTGCTCAACATGCCGATGGTATCAATGATGAGCACCGCGGCCTCAGGAAGAATTTCAGGATTTTGCGTAAAACGAATACTGTCCGGACACTTGTCCATTAATTTTCGAATATGCGCCTCAGAGATTTCGTGGGGGACAATGATCAACTTCAGATCAGGGTATCGCAGTCGGTTCTTGTGAAAAAATTCCAGCAGGATGTCTTCGTCTGGTCCCCATGTGCTTCCACAAATCATGACGCGATTGTCGCGACAGAATTCCGCGATGACGGGAAGGTGTTCGCTGCTTTGGGCAATTTGCAACACCCTGTCAAAACGGGTATCGCCGGCCACAGAAACTTTTTCAATACCAATTTGGTTGAGCAAACTCTTACTCTCCTCATCCTGGGTGAAAATATGAGAGAAACCGAACAGACTTTTTTGAAACCATTTACCCCACCATTGAAAATAGACCTGTTCGGAGCGGAATTTGGCAGAGATCAGAATAACCGGTACGGCCCTTTTTTTTATCGCATATAGGAAGTTGTGCCAGATCTCATACTTCACGAAAATAGCAATACTGGGTTGATACTTCTTCAAAAAGTGTTCGGCATTTTTTGGGGTGTCCAGCGGGAGGTAAACCACCTGGTCAGCGCCGGGATAATTTTTTCGGATTTCATATCCGGATGGGCTGAAAAAGCTGAGCAAAACTGGTGTGTCCGGAAATAATTGTTTGAACTGATCGAGCACCGGTCGGCCCTGTTCAAATTCTCCAAGGGAAGCGCAGTGCATCCAGATACCTCCGCGGCCTTTCCGTACGGCCGTGCCCGTATGGGACTCCTCAGTTGTCGGCAAATGATCTGAAGAACGCTCGTTTTTTCTCCCGGATATCCAAAGTCTGGCTTTGTCTGATGAAACGGACGCCAGCCTGATGGCAAATCCATAACACAACATGGCCGCGGTATATAAAATCCGCATCCTATTGGTAGAAAAAGTCGTTGGTCAGCTGTTTATAAATGGGTATCACCCAACCAACCTTAAAGCCGACGAGAATATCGAAATAATTATCGTTTGTATACCGCATTTCGTCAAAATTGTAGGTGCGATAATCTGTGGTAAAGCCCTGATATACTTCAAATCCGACCATGAAATTGGCAAACCGGCTGTTGCTGAAATGCTGGTATCCCACAAATTGAGAAGTCGCTATCCCGCCGCGTTTTCTGTCATAACCTTTTCTGTATTCGCCCTCCATATGTGGCATTTCATCCTGGCGGGTTTCTATCCAGGTGCGATATTCCAAAAAGTTTACGCCCATTTTTACCAATAGACCAGAGTTTGGATTCGGTCCAAAAATCGGCCAAATCTTACCCACAGAAAATCCACCTGTAAATCCACGCTGCTGAATTAATACAGTGACGTATTCTCCCTCCGGACCCACTATACCACCATTGCTGTTGCGCAATTCGCGAAACAAATGATGTTGATTCTTCACATTGTTTCCAAACAAAAAAGAGAAATCAGCACCGAGAAGAATATTGGATTTCGTTTTATAAGCATAGGAAATACCTACATGCGCATTCGGGCCGTAAAGTTCACTTATATCGCCATACGGTTGATGAAAGCCCGCGTGAAACTGAAACATTGACATGCGCAGCGGGGCATCTGCAATGGTGGATTGCTGGGCTACGCCAACTGCGGTAATTATCAAAGAAAAGGCAAAACTGACAAGGGTTTTGTTCATGATTTGATTAGCGGTTAAGGCGTTTTGCAGAAATCCGTGTGTACATAAATACGTATATTCGCAGTCGCAAATTTAAGCCTTTAGATGAAGAAAATTCAAATGGTTGATCTCGTTAGTCAATACGGGAAAATTCAGGAAGAAATTGACAAGGCAATCATTGATGTAGTGCGTTCCGCGGCCTTTATTAATGGCCCGGAAGTAAAAGCTTTTCAGGCTGATCTGGAATCTTATCTCAACGTAAAACACGTCATCCCATGTGCAAATGGAACGGATGCGCTACAGATAGCCATGATGGCGCTCGGTCTGAGACCAGGAGATGAAGTCATTACGGCCAATTTTACATACGTGGCTACGGCGGAGGTAATCGCTCTTCTGCAGCTTACACCGGTGCTTGTGGATGTTGATCCTCATACTTTCAATATTGATGTGGATGCCATACGTGCTGC
>JBGTLS010000541.1:0-3520 GCA_041744015.1 Cryomorpha sp.
TTTTCAATTTATCTTATCGGCTCAATCCCAACCAGAGATTGAGTTCGATACTCGCTCCGATAAATGGTCTTACAAAAACTTCACCACCGCCGTCAGCATTTTCCAGTACCGTAACGCCCGCGTTGAAGCGGATGAAATGCGCCGTTTTATAACCAAGTGCGAGATAAAATGGCCTTTCGATAAATGGACCAGTGTATTCCACACCCTCATCCAGTTCGAAATTATTGATGAAAACACCGGCAGACAATGAGGTATTACTCCAGAATTTACTTGAAAACTTTTTGTTGGCCAGCGGAATTGATATGCCAACAAATGGAGAGGTGGCGTAAGAGAGGTTGTCAAAATCTCCCTCGTCGTACATCACACCGTAGCCGAGGTTGATAGGAAGTATTGTACGGGTTTTTTCAGTTTCGTAGTCGGGGACGATTCTGGAAATGGCGAGGGTGTAAAAGTTATAGCTGAGGTATTGATCAATTTCCCTTCTTACGATTTGCTTTAGATTGTCTAATTGTTGGTTGAAATATAACACCCTTTCGCTGTTTTCTTCCTCACCTTCTTTTTTCAAAACATTAAATCGACCATCGCGCAGTCTCAGATCTTCCAGGTTTTCCAACTGATCTGATACGAGCTGTGAAAATCCGGGAAAGTCAATATTTAATTCGTTTCGGTAAAGACTCAAACCATCACCCACCAGTTTGTCCAAATCCTGTTTCATGAGCCTGGGATGTTTTTTCAATGTGACACTGTTTTTTTGAGACACCACATTCAAATCGAGATAAGCTGAAGCTGCCTCATAAACCATGGAGCGCAACGTATCCAACTCCTTCCGGTCAGTAGACCGGTAGTAATTAATTGCAATGGTGTATTTGCTGTTTCCGCGCAAATTGTGATTGACTGGAATAGAAAAGTTTGTTTGTGATTTTTCCATACCCTGCGACCAGGTGGACCGGTGTTCCGGACTTCTGTTTTGAATATTTTCACTGGTATACACCTGCACTTCAATCAGGCCAATACCCGGAGGCAGCTCTCCGTTCAGCATCCACGGCGTTTCGGCAGGGAGTTTTTGGTTTTCACCAAACCAGTTTTTTTCAAAATCGTAATTGACACTTTTGTACTGTGCCGAAGTTTCAAAAGAAATGATAACAAAAATAAAAAGGAGTAAAATTGGAAATTTCATATGGATAGGCTTAATGGGTGTGATTTTTTAAATCAAAAATTAATCCTGATGAGCGCGCAATTATTCAGAATTTTTATAGAATAAAATTGTGGTCTGGTTGTAAAGGCCTGAACATCGCATGAGATAAAGCTTTGCGTTCTTAAGATGTAACCTAGTTTATCCGGAATTGTTTTTTTATTTTGAAAAAAAAAATGTAGTAGGGAATTGTTGGCCGGGATTTCCCGCCATTAATTCCACACATTCAGACATATTTGGGAAAATATTTACCGATTTAACGGAGTCATATTCATTTGCTTTTCAGCGAAAGCATCTACAGATTCAAAAATCTCCGGCAGGGCTCCGGATTTGAAGTCACTCGCGATGACGTGGTTTTCGGCAGTGGGAAAAGCCATGGCGACTTTCAGATGTTCAGGTGTTGTGAGTTTATCGTGCATTTCCAGAATGGCAGAAACTTTTACCACCTGATCCTGGTTTTCTTCGTCGCGGTAATAGTATCCATTAAAAACCGGACAGGTGATTTTCTTGTAGGTGGAAGTTTTGCAAATGCTTTCTACCAACTCCTGGAGCTCGGGAAGAGATTCCAGACGATAAGTGTCGTACCAGTATTTCCGGTAAGTTTCGTCCGAAGGTACCGTGCGGAAATCACTACCGAAAACCGTTTTGGCGATGGGCAGTCCCCAGGGATTGTTGAGCATAAAAGCGGTAGGATCGTTGATGGCAATATTCGGTGAAAAATTGATCAGGCCTTTGACTTCCGGATAATTCGCCGCCAATTTGAGCGCAAGCGTGCCTCCCGTGCTGGTGCTCATGATTACGATCGAATCGCCTAAGTTTTTCGCAATGGCATATGCTTCTTTGGCGCTGCGCCAGGCGCGTTCGGCCGTGTAGGCGTACAAGGCATCTGTGGTGTCGATTCCGTGATCGGAAAGGCGTGCGAGGTAAAGATTGCAACCGTATTTTTCGGCAAATCTTCTATGGGTGGGATATCCTTCCCGTTTGCTGGCGCTAAAACCGTGGAGATAAAGCAGGGCGACCGGAGTTTTTTCTTTCACAGAAGGATCGTTCCACACGATTTCTGCACCGTTGTCAGGTTTTATTTTATGCCGTTGTTCCTGTGCCTGTACGTAAGTCTCAAGCGCGGTACCCGTGGTTGGGAGATTCGGAAGCTTGGTCGTGTAATTGGGTGTTTTGGGTTTGGGTCCTACCAGGTAAATCACCAGCAATATGACGAGAAACATCAGAAATTTTTTCATAAAGCGTGTTGACGGCGGTTCGAATTTAAAACTTTTCGAAAGCACCCAAACCAAAAAGTGCGTAGTCGAGTGAAACGGGGTCGTGGGGTTCTATACGTTTCAGTGCCTGGGTAAGTTCGATTACAGCGCGCCAATCATCCTGTTTTCTATCTAACAATCCGAGTTTGCGAGCCACCCGCGATGTGTGTACATCAAGGGGGAGATAGAGATCCGCCGGACTGATGGCATGCCAGATGCCGAAATCCACTCCCTGATCATCTTTGCGGACCATCCACCGCAAAAACATATTCATCCGCTTGGCTGCCGAACCCTGCATGGGGTCGGGCAGGTGTTTACGGCTGCGGGGGAGGTGGTCTTCTGAAAAAAATTGGGATTTGAACCTGTGCCAGCCCGAACCAGAGATTTGTTTCTCCTCATTGAAAGCCAGGGCAATGGCAGTTTCCAGTCCGCCCTCGTATTTGTAAATGCGCTGAAGGGCGTGGAGAAATGCAAGGCAGTCGTCTCCATTGAATGTGCGGTGCACAAACCGTTCAAAAGGCCGGAGGTCCGCAGGCTGAAAATTCAGAATGAATTCAAGCGGACTGTTGTCCATCCATTCCATCAACCGAGTGGCGTTGTTGATGATGGTGGTGCGTTGACCCCAGGAGATATCGGCGGTGAGAAAAGCACTGATTTCGATATCGCCTTTTTGAGAAAAGCGGTGGGGGATCTGTATGGGATCGGTGGGTATAAAATCACGGGTATTGTACTGATTGGTTTTTTCCCGGAGCAGGTTGGCGACATCCGCCTTTTTCCATTTCAACGGGCGCGTGCTTTTCCGGCATCCACGGCAAACCGCCCGTCTACCATGGTGAGCTTGCGGTCAGCCATGGCCGCGAGGTCATTGTTGTGTGTCACAATCACAAAAGTCTGATTGAGTTCTTTTCGCAAGTCGAAGAACAGGTGGTGAAGCTGATCGGCATTGGCCGAGTCGAGGTTTCCAGAAGGTTCGTCGGCGAAGATTACAGCCGGATTGTTCATCAGCGACCGGGCTACAGCCACGCGTTGTTGTTCGCCGCCGGAGAGTTGCGAAGGTTTGTGGTCTGCGCGG
>JBGTLS010000542.1:0-3817 GCA_041744015.1 Cryomorpha sp.
TAGCAAAAGAAGCCGCACAATCGCTAATAATCCCTGTGCCCAAATTGTTTCTAAAAAAACCTCTTTCAATTGGATATAAAGAAGCACATACAACCCTTACATTACCATATGCAAGTGTAGTAATATCAGATTGGGAAAATTTACAAACGCCACACAACATCTGAATAGCTTTTTCAAAGAAGTTAGGTGAATCGTAATGCCAAATACTATGCTTACTTCTTCTATTTTCACTATTTTCACCAATTTTACCATTGAAACTTTTACCATATGGTTTTAAGCTCGGATGACAATGAAGATCAATATAAGGGTGTACCATAATTATCTTTGTGTAATTAAAATGGTTATTATGAAAATGATGTATGATAGGGTTTACGAATCACCGAAATCCTCACCCTCAATAAAGGCACCGCCATCGAAACAGCCACATCGTCTCCGAACTAAGGTGCCGACCAAATAATTTTTTTGTTGCCATCTCGCTGGCCGGGTGATCCATCCCCGTGCCAGTCAGGCATACCGAACGGGAGGTCGTATCGGGGAATGGATGTCATGTCTTCAGGCAAAAACGTTGTTCCGTATCCATCCGGATCAGGTTGTTCGCCGTCATCCGGCCCTACAATTTCCCGAAGCTTCTCCAGCGCATTATTCCAGGAGGCGAGCAGCAAAGATTCATTTGGTGCAGCCGGGTGTATGATCCCTAAAATAGGAATATTTACTGATCCCGGCCAGTGATCAAGAACGAACTCGGCACCCTTGCCAACAGCCACGATGGCTTCGATAGGGTTTTCATTTGCCAGACGATCTAAAAAGTTGTTCCTATAATTCAAAATCGTTTCTTCCTGTGCTATCCCCCTAAGTGTAGGATCCACCTGTCCAAAAACACTATATATAAACATGTTCAGCATCGAGTATGACCGGGTAACTCCCAGTTTCTTTAGGAATCCCTGAATTCTCTGTCCCGATCTACCGACGAAGATCCTGTGTCCCAAAATTTCATTGGCAGCTGGATCCTGACCGACCACAATAACACGTGCAGTGCCATCAAGCCGGCCGCGATAATAGACGGGCCCGAAGTCGAGCCGAAACCGGCCTGAAGGATGGGTAATGTAATAGTCGAGCGGCGCATCGGCAAAAAATTTTGCCCACTGAAGCGGAGGCCCCGGATCGTACTGTATTTCACCCGATGCGAGCAGTATTGACAGTGCCTGATGAAAAAAACGGTTTTGGGCAAGCTGACGGATGGTTTTGATTTGAAAGGCTTCATCCAGCTTTTGGGCTCTGTTTTTTGAAACCCCCCGAAGCGCGTCCGGTGATGCATCGAGTATCTCATCCACGCTTTTACCCTGCATCGCTTTAACAAGCATTTTATTGAAAGAATCTGTCATAGTGTTCTCCGTGTAGCAGCTACCAATTGATTTTCTCTGAATCCCTGTATTTCGAGTTTGACCGGTGTCCCGTTTCCATCACTCAAAAAATCGGCAAGATTGATGGTAGATAAAGCGCCATCCTCAACATCATAAGAACTGCGTGGACGCCCGTTTATAAGGATATTGATCCAGTCCAAATGTCTGGTTTCTATTTGTATCTTTCTTGATGAATCCCCGTTCTCCTCTCCAATCATGATCCGGATCGAGTGTCCTTTTTTCTGTGAAAGGATGCGGGTAGCCTCCCTGATCAAGTCCCTGTTTCCGTGGAGCACATCCTCTCTGGTCATCTGATGGAGACAATCTGGCGTAATTCCAATGTCCTCGACAATACTCCCTGCATTGGTGCCGACACGTATCATCCGGCGAATCGCAATTCGAAGGTCGCTGCCATGTGGTAGAAATGAATAGGAAGAATTATGGGTATCTCCCGACATTTGCATCAACTGAACCAACAGACTGTGCGGCCAAACATTTGCTCCGCCGGCACCGGTGTTTTCATCAATACCCAAAATCGGCCCGATTTTGTGGTCCTGAAACCCGGCAGCAAATATGTCCGTAGCGCTGTAACAGAGTGCGTCAGTTATCAGAAGAGATGGGCCAAAATATTTCTGTCCGATTTCATTGACGAAATCAGGAGGTGTAATCGGAAATCCAAGAGAGTAAACGGCACCTGTCTGCACGGATTTTGACATGGAACCGACCCACTCGCCCAGGCTGAATCCTGGTAAACGGCTGGATGGCTTCTGAAATGCCCTGCACAACCTTAAATTGAACTGGGTATTGATAAATTGAGCCTGTTCTGGTTCGATTTGGCGAGGTGTAAGCACCTGAAGCAGCCCTTCAGCGGCATGAATAAGCCCACCCCCGTTACCCCTGACATCAATGATCAGCCCATCCTGCGGAAGCTGCTCAATAAGCCGGATAAATTCATCCACAAAAACCCTTGCATCCTGAACGTTGAACGTAAAAATGCGGACATACCCGAAATTGCCATATTCAGTGGTTATCGGTTTGGCCCGAAATACCGTCGGCAGCAAAGTTGGGGGCCCGTCCTCGGTATTCGCTACGTACCGGGGAGTTTTATCCTCAAACAGCTGCTGCTCTTTCATCAACACATGCCCGGCAAACAGGGCAGTCTTGGCTTCCTGTACATCATCGGTATAGGCATCCATACCAAAAGCTGTTGCTTCTGTCAGGAGATCCTGCGGATTGAGACTAGTCATGCTTCTGCCGGGTTCGAATACCAGCCACACCTGCCGCCATTCATAAATGTTGCCATCAAGGCCACGATACCTGAGGGTGACCCACTCTTCCTCCGGCGGAAGCCCCTGAGCCAGAGGACGGATCGTGAGGGAATTGAGCCCACGTGCATATCGTGCTGCACTGTTGCTTCCCGCTTGTTTTTCCGCATGCTGTTTGACCATGGTATGAATAGGGGTCCCATTCCAGTGAAGCACTTCTACTCCGACCCTAAACGTATCCGGACCAACATTGGCCACCACTTTCGACACAATGTATTTCAGTTCACCCCGTTCATGGAACGGCTCGATAAAGAAAGGCAACCACGCGGTTTTTTGTCTGAAAGGAATGGGAAGACGGTAGGTGGTATGCAGGTCACGCAGGGAATTAAAAATGAGCGTCATTTCGTAATGGAAATCGATTTCAGGGGAAAGAATGCTGTTCTCATCCTCATTATCCAGACGATGCCGAAGGAGCCTGAGTCTTTGAACAGGATCAACCGCATGCATGGCGCGTTTAAAAGGCAGATGAACATAGTTTTGTTCGAGCAACAGCAGCGCTTGTTCTGCGATTTTCTTTCGGTCATCAAGGCTCAGTTCACCGGAAATCCGGATCACAGACTTCAACTCCTGTGTTTCAAGAAGCTGCAGCGGCAGAAGTTCCGGTGAAGAATGAAGAAACTCCGCACTTTTTGGAAGCGGAACACTCATTCCGTAAAGAGGTGGAATTCCCTTTTTTAAATATTCAGGCAGATTCCGGGCTGCAACCAGTTTTCGAAGAAATTGAGGATCGTCGGCAATGGTGATCCCTTCCAGTTCCATCGGTTGGACGAACGCTGTAATGGGCAGTGATGCAATACCGATTGCTTCTTCCAATGCACGGTCTTCCTCCTCAAAATCCATAACGACATGCCACACCGATCCCTGTTTATCGGTACTTCCGGAAAAAAGACCTGTCGCCAAGGCTGAATCCAGCTCTGCTGCCAATGCCGGCAAGTTTCTCATTGCTTGTTGAAGCCGTTTAGTGGCTTCGTTCAGCGTCAGGTCTTTCACCAGTGGATGTGCATTTTCCTGTTCGAGATGTAACAGACGAACGGAGCGGCCGATCCTAATCTCCTCGTTTCCAAGTTGAAATTTCCTCATCAGGCTGGGTTG
>JBGTLS010000543.1:0-5715 GCA_041744015.1 Cryomorpha sp.
TTTCTAATTGAATCGCTGCAACATGTGTTGGACTAACTTAAATCCCTAATTTTATCGAAATCCCCCAAGAAAAATGATCCACGAAATTGGCCGCCAAAATTCAATCTTTAACCAGTTTTTGCGAGAGATTCGTGATAAAGACATTCAGACCGATCGATTTCGATTTCGAAGAAATATGGAACGCATGGGTGAGATCTTTGCATACGAAATCAGTAAAGTTTTCGATTATAAAACGGAAGAAGTTGTAACCCCACTCGGCATGGCTGTGATGCGCATACCGGAACGCATGCCGGTATTGGCAACGATTTTACGTGCCGGCCTGCCTTTTCATCAGGGGTTGTTGAATTATTTCGATCATGCTGACTGTGCTTTCGTATCTGCTTACCGCAAACATTCCAAAAACGAAGGAGATTTTAAAGTTCAGGTGGAGTATATGAGTTGCCCCGATTTAAAGGGACGTGAGCTCATTTTGGCCGATCCGATGCTGGCCACCGGCGCATCGATGGTTTTGGTTTACAAAGCGCTGATGACAAAAGGGGCTCCCAGCCATATTCATATTGTTACTTTGTTGGCAAGCGAAGAAGGCATTGCTTTCGTTCGTAAAAATCTTCCTGAGAATACCACGATCTGGGTTGGAGCCATCGATGATGAACTAACAGCTCTGGCCTATATTGTCCCTGGTCTGGGCGATGCAGGTGATTTGAGCTACGGACGAAAATAGTCACGCTTATGGATGGAGTTTTCAAAATAGGTGGAATCTTCTTTCTAAGCGCCGTTAAATTCGTATTCGCTCCCGGAGCCGCTATTGCTTCCGGATTTTCTTTTTGGCAAACCTTAATCATTACCATTTGCGGAGGACTATTTGGCGTCTTCTTTTTTTATTATTTCGGGTTGTATCTCATGAAGAGAATTGCAAAATGGAAACGAAAACCATCTCTTTCAGATAAAAAATCCGCACCTCAGGTATTTAATCGTGGAAGCCGTAAATTAATTAAGGTTAAACAGAACTTTGGTCTTATCGGTCTCGTAGTACTCACCCCTGTGTTGATCAGCATTCCAATTGGTTGCGTTGTAGCTGCCAGATTTTTTTCTCAACATCGCCTCACATTGCCTTTGATGGCGACTTCTGTGGTTTTGTGGGCAATTGTTATTACGTGGTTTTCCACTTTTTTTAAGATGAATATTTTTTAAATGAAACCTTACACGCACCTTTTCTTCGATCTCGACAAAACGCTTTGGGATTTTCAAACCAATTCCCGACAGGCACTTCAGGAATTGTACGTACACTTCGAACTGGCTTCACGCGGCGTGGATGATGTTCACGATTTTATACTGAAATTTGAGGAAATCAACGAATCATTGTGGACGGCTTATCGCATGGGAAATTTACACAAACGCGTACTTCGCTCCATGCGATTTTATAAAACAATGGAATCTTTCGGATGTAAAGATGAAAATATGTGCCGGTTGATGGGTGAAATGTATATTGACATTAGCCCGGTGAAGACCGGACTTTTTCCCAATACGCTTGAAACACTCGATTATCTCGCTGGAAATTACCGCATGCACATCATTACAAACGGATTTGAAGAAGTGCAACATTTAAAATTGAAGAATGCAGGCCTGACACCTTATTTCGATTTGGTCATGACCAGTGAACTGGCCTCTGCGCGCAAGCCTGACCCTGTCATTTTTCAATTGGCAATGCAGAAAATAGGAGCTTCTGCGCCCGATGTACTGATGATTGGTGATGATCTTATTGCCGATATCGGCGGAGCGCGCAGTCTATGGATGGACCAGGTTTTCTTCAATCCCGAGGGTTTAGCTCATCAGGAAGAGGTAACCTATGAAATCACTGATCTTAGTGAACTAAAGAGTTTTCTGTAGGCAAAACAGCCAGAATCGTGTGCGATCCCTTGACCATGTCATTGATGTTCACTTTTACCTCGCTGCCTAAAGGCAAAAAAACATCTACACGAGATCCAAATTTGATAAAACCAAATTCATTTCCCTGAACAACTGAAGTGTTTTCTTTGGCGTAACAAACGATGCGTCGGGCTACTGCTCCTGCAATCTGTCGAAAAAGTACGGATATTCCATGATGGTTTTCTACCACGACCGTCGTCCTTTCATTTAGCGTGCTGGACTTCGGGTGCCATGCAACAAGGTACTGACCGGGATGATATTTGAAATATTTTACAATGCCACTGATGGGAAACCAGTTCACGTGAACGTTTATGGGTGACATAAATATCGAAACCTGAATTCTTTTATCTTTCAAAAATTCATCTTCTGTTGTTTCTTCGATTACCACAACTTTTCCATCGGCAGGACATAATACCAAATCGTGATCCGGCGTGATGGGCCGAAGCGGAACCCTGAAAAACTGAATGACCAAAAGGAACACAATGAGTGTGGCCGGAGCAACAAAATAGAGCACTTCTACCGGCAAAAGCCAAAAGCAAACCAGGTTTATTCCCGCAAGAATCAGGATAGTTACAGCAATAATTGTATTGCCTTCTTTGTGAAATTTCATAAATCGAATTAAGACCCCGAATGTACGAAAACCATCAGGTAAGTAAATACCATGGGACTGGCCAACAGAACTCCGTCAAAGCGATCGAGAATGCCCCCATGTCCAGGTAGTAAATTGCTGGAATCTTTCACATTTGCACTGCGCTTTACCAGTGATTCAACCAGATCCCCAAAAGTTCCCGAAACAACAATAATCACGCCCAGGGCAAGCCAGTGAATGATGCTTAGGTCTGCCGTATAAGTTGCTATGGCAGCAGCCCCTGCCAACGCAGTGATACCCCCTCCAATCGTCCCGGCCCAGGTTTTTTTTGGAGAAATCCGCGGGAATATTTTGCGTTTTCCGAGTAGTTTTCCAAAAACATAGGCACCCGTATCATTGAGCCATAACAGGACGAAAAAACCCAAAACAACTTCGGGTTGATATTCAATCACAATTTCTTCAAAAGTGAAAACATTTAAGAGCGCAAAAGGTGCCATTACGTATATGATTCCGATAATGGTATGACCTATATTGGTAAAGGGATTGGGGCGCTTACGGAAAAGCTCATAAATGAAAATGGAAATGAAAAAAGGAATAGTCAGAGATACGATGTAAATCGGCATGACCTGAAGTTTCACCAGTTCTATGCTGATATAAAGTACGGATGCGCAAATGACTCCCGTCATTGTCTGGGGATGCACTCCACCAATTTTAGCGATGTTGTAATATTCGAGCATGCCCAATATGCCAACAACATAAAACAGGGAAGCGAGTGAATATGGATTCCAGATAATACAGCCGATGACGACTACCAGGAAGATCAATCCTGTGGAAATACGCAGGAGTAATTCTTTCACAGGGCCGTATCTTCGATAATTTTCTTGGAAGCAATCACGGATTCACTTTTCACAAATATCTCTATTTCTCCTATAGATGGGTAAAAAGAATCCTGTTTGTTTACAACAATGGCATTGAGGCCTTCTTTTTCCAGGATTTGCCTCACCAATTCCACCGTATGCAACATGGTGGAACTATAAATTTTTACCCACCGTGATTCCATAATTGGAATTATGCCTTAAATCCAGGAATATTATCAGTCGGTTCTGTCGGATGCAGAGATTCATCTGAATCTTCATCGGCCGATTTATCCAACGGGTTTACATGTTCTGTTTTGATTTCTTCATCTGGTAGGGCGGAAGTTGCTGAAGCCGCCGCAAGGGGTTCCTCTTTTTCAAATGGACGTCGGCCAAAAATCACCTCAAGATCTTCTTTGAAAATTACTTCTTTTTCCAGCAATTGCTGCGCGAGTTTGTCCAGCTTATCTCTGTTTTCACTGAGTATTTTCTTCGCCCTTGCATATTGCACATCGATGATTTTTTTAACCTCACGATCTATCAATTCCGACGTTTTCTCGCTGTAGGGTTTGGTGAAATTATAGTCAGATGATCCAGACGAATCGTAATAACTGATGTTTCCCACTTCCTCGTTGAGGCCATATACTGTCACCATTGCATACGATTGCTTGGTCACTTTTTCTAAATCGCTCAGGGCACCTGTGGTGATTTCATTAAAAACCACCTGTTCGGCTGCCCGGCCACCCAATGCAGCGCACATCTCATCTTCAATCTGATTGACAGAGTTGAGTTGACGCTCTTCCGGCAAATACCAGGCTGCACCGAGTGATTGACCCCTTGGAACGATGGTCACTTTCACCAAAGGAGAAGCATGCTCAAGCAACCAGGAAACCGTAGCATGACCTGCTTCGTGATACGCAATGATTTCTTTTTCCCGCTTGGTGATGATTTTGTTTTTCTTTTCCAATCCACCGATAATCCGGTCCACTGCATCAAGAAAGTCTTGTTTTACAACCTTATCTCGTTGACGACGCGCAGCTATGAGCGCGGCTTCATTGCAAATATTGGCAATATCCGCTCCACTAAAGCCCGGAGTTTGTTTCGCCAGAAATTCGATATCTATCGTGGTGTCCACTTTGATGGGTGCGAGGTGGACTTTGAATATCTCCCTACGCTCGTTGAGATCGGGCATATCGACATATATTTGTCTGTCGAACCTTCCTGCACGCATCAATGCACGATCCAACACATCGGCGCGATTGGTAGCAGCCAGAATGATGACTCCACTGTTGGTTCCAAAACCATCCATCTCGGTAAGGAGTTGGTTCAGGGTGTTTTCCCTTTCATCATTGGCTCCCATACTCGCACTTTTGCCACGGGCACGTCCGATGGCATCGATTTCATCGATAAAAATGATAGCCGGGGCTTTTTCTTTTGCCTGCTTGAAAAGATCACGCACGCGGGAAGCACCAACGCCGACAAACATCTCGACGAAATCTGAACCAGACAAAGAAAAGAAGGGTACCTGAGCTTCTCCGGCCACAGCTTTTGCCAAAAGGGTTTTACCGGTACCAGGAGGTCCCACGAGCAGCGCACCTTTTGGAATTTTAGCACCAAGTGTGGTGTATTTTTTTGGGTTTTTAAGAAAATCGACAATTTCCTGAATCTCTTCCTTGGCACCTTCAAGTCCAGCAACATCATTGAAAGTCACATTGGTGCCTTTCGTTTTGTCAAAAAGCTGAGCTTTCGATTTTCCAATATTAAAAATTTGTCCACCGGCTGCACCCCCGCCGCTAATCCTTCGCATCACAAACATCCATACGGCGATCATGATTCCAATGAAAAGAATCCAGGTCAGGAGTTCTTTGCCCCATTCGCTTCTGGTTTTGTAATCGTATGAGAAGTTGTGTTCCTTATTCCAGCGGTCCAGTTTTTCCTGAAAACTATCTGCTGGTCCGATATCAAACTTGAAGTGGGGACCTGTGTTTTGAGCGCCGGTTATGAGTGGCGATTTAATTCTCTTTTGATACTTCTCCTGCGTGAGTACCTCGCTCTTGAGGTACACTTCGGCCATTTGCTTGTTGTAGATTATAACGCGCTCCACCTCATCATTCTTCACCATCTCCTCAAATTCGGAGAGATTTATATCTGTCATGTTTCCATTCCAGTTGAAGAGATTGAGGGATATAAGTACGACACCTATAATCGCATAAATCCAGTAGAAGTTAAATGGTTTTTTTGAGTTGTCTCCACCGCCATTTCCGCCCGGGTTAAATTTATCCCTCAGGTTTTTATATTGGTTTTTCTCTTTATTATCTTTCGTTTCTGACATTTCGGATATTTCTA
>JBGTLS010000544.1:0-5407 GCA_041744015.1 Cryomorpha sp.
ATACGGACCGACAACTTTTGTATTAAAATCCTGTCATAAAGTAAACCAATCTATGATGCGCTTCATTTTTTTTCTCGTTTTGCTTTGCTTTGGCGGCATTGTAAACTCTCAAACTGATTTTGATCAACGGCTTTTGGCGAAGTTTGACAAAGATCAGATCACGACGCTCACATCGTCCAATCCGGAAATCGTAGCGTACTGGGTTTTTTATCTGGATCATAGTTATGAAATTTTGGACATGCCCGGACAAAAAGATCTATCGGGGCTGGAGACCTTGCAAATTCGCGATTTAGAAAAATTCAATATCCTGGATTTTGACATCACCATGGATAGATATCAACACAAGATTTTTAAAATTGAAGGCAGTAATAAAATGCTTCGGTTACTGTCGAATGATGCATTTGCAAAAAAATTAAATTCGCACCGCGGATTATAAATAAGAAGAGATATTAAAAACATGATTGCAAATTTTCTCAAAACCAGTCTTCTGCTGTTATTTACCGGTATCTATTTTTTCGCTTCAGGTCAGGTAGTGCCCATATCTGATGAAGGAATTATTGATGATATGACCTGTGCCGAACAGGTCTTAATTTCAGACAGTAATGCGGACAATGGGAGCTATCTGCCCAATGAATCCTATACGATAACTATTTGCGTGGAAGCCGGCTCCGAAACTCCGGGGCAATTTATTATATCACCCGATTTATACGGTCATGAGTGGGATGTTGATGAGAATTCCAGTCTTTTTGTCTATGACGGTCCCACAACCGCTTCACCACTTATTGGAGTTTATAACAGCGTTTCAGATCCTGCGGGTGTTTTTGTTACTGCTACAGCAAATTGTATTACCCTGACTTTTGTTTCAGGTTCTGAGAGTTCAGGTCTGGGCTTTACCTCCATTTTTCAATGTCTTCAACCTTTACAGCCATTCGAGGTATCAGTTCTGGGCACTCCGGGAATTAGTCCATGGGGAGATCTTGAATACCCTTCAATGAGATTGTGTTATCAGGAGCCATTTGAGGTTCAAGCCATCACCAACTATCCGCTGTCAGATGCTGGTGGCAATGGTTACGAACAATCTGATGCAACCTCTAATTTCAGATGGGATATGGGTGACGGTACAATCTATCAGGGTGTCGGCTTAAACTCAATTGATCATACATATACCCTCGGATTTGGTTATATAGTTACTCTGATTGTCACTGATGTAGCCGGAAAAGGAGAAATATCGCAATTTCTGGTATTACATGCACCGCGCCCGATTTTTTCAAATTTGGCAGTTGAAGATACGCTCTGTATAGGATTTCAAACCACCATTACAGGCGGTATTCTGGATGGTGACACCGTCGGTGTAACGCCAAGTGCAAATGCGATTTTGGGCGGCGGGATTTTGGGTGACGCTTTATATCTCCCAGATGGAAATAACACAAATTATGAGACCACCATTCCAATATCAGATTTTGAAGAAGGTCAGTTATTAGAAAATGCCGGTGATATTATTTCCATGTGCGTCAATATGGAACACTCTTTCCTCGGGGATCTTGAAATGATGCTTACGTGTCCAAATGGCACAAGTGTAAATATCTTTAACTCATTTGCGGGGGATGGATTATTTCCGGGGGGATTTGGAGGCGGCGGGACATTCATGGGAGATGCCAATGATTCCGGACCTAATGGTGTGCCTGGAATAGGATTCGATTATTGTTTTTCTGTAAATACAGCATGGGGAACGCTGGGTGAAGAGTGGGCAGCTAACAATACTGTTCCCGTGAATAGTTTTCCTCCTGGTGGAAATGCCATGGCGCCGGGTACATACCAGCCGGAACAATCATACGAAGCTTTTGTGGGGTGTCCGCTTAATGGAGATTGGACATTAACTATCAGAGACAATCTATTCATTGATGATGGTTGGATATTTAATTGGTCCATCTATTTCAATCCGGACATAAACCCCACGACCATATATTATTCACCGGATATCGTCGAAGTTTATTGGGGAGAGAATGACGATATAGTCGCTAACAATGGTACTTCAATTGTTGTCGAACCTTCTCAGGAAGGTAACAACAGTTTTACTTTTTTCGTGCTGGACGAATTTGGTTGCACGCACGACACCACAGTTTTTGTTTATATCCGACCGTACGTATACGCCGGAATAGACAACATAGGCTGTGATTTGACTTACGTCCTTTCACCAGAAAACGCGCCCGCTGGTGGTGAATGGGTCATAGTTCAGGGGCCCAACAGCACTTCCCAGGCCACTTATGATTATTTGGGGGCTGGTTTCGCTGAAGTTTTGGTCAATGAATACGGCTTTTACGATTTTGAAATCACCGAATCCAATTGTGGGTATAAGGACACGGTCACCATCGACTTCCGACCTGTCCCGATCGTAGCTCCGTTTGTGCCTGATACCATTTTATGTATTGACGCCTCAATCGTTTTTGATGCCGGACCTCAGGAGGATAATTCCGATAATTTCTTTATCAACTGGACCCTGAATGGTAGCACCTTTAATACAGAAGATTATGCAATTACAGCTAATCAAACAGGCCAGTATATTCTCACGCTTACAGACGTCTGTGGTTCAGCCACTGACACTTCTGACGTGGTCGCTATTCAACTCACATTTGAGCCAGTAACGATATGCGGTTTGCAGGCTTTTACGCAAGCCAATCTAAGCCCGGATGGAAATGGAACCTGGTCTGCAGCTGATAACATCACTTTTTCCAATCCCGGAGATCTTTTTACGGAAGTAAACTCAGGAACTTACGGTTCTTATCCAATCACCTTTACCGATTCCCGTTGTCCCGACGACGGGGTATCACAAACATTTACTTTCGTTGAACAGCCAACCGTGCAGGTATTGCTAAATCCGGATTTCTGTGTGGAGCTTGACAGTCTGATTATTTCAACTTCGGCTTCCGGTAGCAATTCGGGACTTTATTTGTGGAGTGTAACAGGCGAAGCTGCACCGAATATTGTCGACCAAAACGATTCACTCTTTTTTGGTCCGGAAACTTTCGTGCCTTTGGAAACCTACACTTTCCAGGTACAGATTTTTGACGATTTTGGTGTGTGTGATGTCGCTACCGGGTCGAATAGCTTCGAAGCTACGTGGTGTACCTACAATATCCCCAATGTCATTACACCAAATGGAGATGGGATGAACGATTCGTTCATTATACAGCACATCCAGTATTTTCCCGGCACCCATATGCGGATTTTTAACCGTTGGGGAAATGTGGTCTTCGATCAGTCAAACTTTGATCAGTTTCAGACCGCCACCCAGGGATGGAGACCCGATGATTTAACAGCAGGCACCTATTTTTATGAAATCAGCATTCCCCATGTGGGTAAGGTAGAGACAGGAAATCTCACCATTGTCAAAGACCAGTAGAAGGCTTCCTCAACAAATAAAATTAAACCGCCAGGCCCGTGAACTTTTTCCCGGGCTTGTGCTTTATATTCGCGAACTAAAAATCATTGCGTGAAAGTTACCGATCACCTGGAAAAACGTAAAAGAACTCTTTTCTCATTCGAAATACTTCCTCCCCTGAAGGGAAAAGGCATTGAAGCCATTTTTGAAGGCATAGATCCCCTCATGGAATTTGAGCCACCCTTTATCAACGTGACTTATCACCGCGAAGATTATGTTTATAAAAAGCATCCAAACGACCTTTTAAAGAAAATCAGCATTCGGAAACGACCCGGAACAGTTGGTATTTGTGCGGCCATCATCAATAAATATGAAATCGATGCTGTGCCCCACCTCATCTGTGGCGGGTTTACCGTAGAGGAAACCGAAAATGCCCTGATCGATCTTCAATTTCTCGGAATTGACAATGTACTCGCATTACGCGGTGATCCTATCAAGTCGGAAAGTGCCTTTATTCCTGATGAGCTGGGTCATAAGTATGCCGTTGATCTGATCAGACAAATTTCCAGCATGAATTCTGGAAAATACCTGCATGAAGAAATTCAGGATCAGACCCGAACAAATTTTTGTATTGGTGCGGCTGGTTATCCCGAAAAACATTACGAGGCGATGAGCAACAAAACGGATCTCAATTACCTCAAACAAAAGGTGGATGCAGGAGCCTCGTACATCACCACCCAAATGTTTTTCGACAATTCGAAGTTTTTTGACTTTGTGGATCGCTGCCGCAAAGCGGGAATTACCGTCCCAATCATACCGGGTTTAAAACCGATCACATCCCTCAATCACATCGCTTTTCTGCCCAAAACATTCCATATCGATTTTCCGGACGAACTGGCCGATGAGCTGATGAAGTGTAAGACCGACGCCGCTGTAAAGAGTCTGGGCGTTGAATGGGCCATTATGCAAAGCAAAGAGTTAATGGCGGCAGATGTTCCCTGTTTACACTATTATACCATGGGAAAATCTTCTGCTGTAAAAGAGATTGCAAAGGCAGTTTTTTAAAGAAAGAACGTAGTTGAGTACGATTTTTAAGCTGAATACTTCGTTATGTCTCTCGTTTTTTTCATGCCTTCCCACTACAATACTTATAAACACCCCTCAAGTAAAGAGACGGCCAATATCCATATGTAATGAATTTTACACGGATAGCGTCGCTCTTGAAATTTTGTTTGTACAGAAATTGTATCCTGGAGAAAACACAAGGTAAGGTGCTTTTCGGAATCTCACCTCTTTCCGTCGCCAACTGAATCTCATACAGGTATTTTTGCTGGAGTTGGACGTCGGACAACCATATACGCCCAGCGGTGAATCCAGTGCGAAGGAAGTGCCCTACTGAAATAAGTTTGTATAGTCCCGATACAGATATAACTTTCCTCTTTTTGAACCAGTAATTTCTTTAATGATCTCCAATTTTTCCAATTCTTCGAGCAATTTATAAACAGAAGGCAACGAAAGATTTGTAATTGCCTTGGCTTCTTGTGCTTCCACCAGGGGATGCTGATATAAATATTGCAATAGAACGGTTGCATTGTTTGCGCGCCTTCCTAATTTTTGAATTTTTGAATCTACTTCCCTTTGTAATTTTAGAATGCTGTCAAAAGTGTAAATTCCATTTTTTGCGGTTTCAATAACTCCAACAAGAAAGAATTTAAACCACTGCAGAATATCATCTTTTTCTCTTACTCTTGTCAAATTATCGTAATACAGATTTCTGTTTCGTTCGAAAAAATCCGATAAATATAAAATCGGGTTTTTTAGTATGCCTTTTTCCACCAGGTATAAAGTGATCATCAATCTTCCAACCCTTCCATTCCCGTCCAGGAAAGGGTGAATTGTTTCAAACTGATAATGAATTAATGCACACGTTATTAGAATGGGCAATTCGTCTTCTTTATGAAAAAATAATTCCAATTGTCCCATCGCCTCTAAAGCATCTACAGGTGGCGGTGGTATAAACGATGCATT